>DASVRY010000051.1:0-1770 GCA_036388395.1 Chthoniobacteraceae bacterium | reverse complement strand
CGCGACTCCCGCGTTAGCTCACAGGTTCTTCTCCTCTTCCACGTCTAGCTCCAATGCCCGCAACGGCTAACCAGGCGCTCCAGCGAACTGCTCCGGTCTGTCCTGCCTGCTGCTCCCCACAGAGCCAGCCGCGCAGCAGTCGCGCCAGCCCTCCGCAGTCGCTGAGCTTGGGGTCGTTCGGCGATGCTCGCGTGAAAACCTTGTCCTTCATCATCTTTGCACTCGGGCTCTTTTCCAGCGTCAGCGCGTGTCGCGCGGACACTTGGCAGCGAGCGGACATCTACTTTATCGACTGGGACGTGCTGACCCGCGCCAGACTCACGCCGGAACGCGTCCGCGAGCTTGCCGACTCCAAACGCACGTTCCGACGCGAGGCACCCGAGATTGCTCGTTCTCTCGCTCTCGACAAACTCAAGCTCACCAAAGACAAGCAGCCCGAGGACGCCCGTCTCGTGATCGACCTGTTCACTGCCACAGGCGCTCGCATTACATACTACGCGAGCCGATTCAGCCTTTGCACTGCCGACAGCACTTTCAAGCGTCCGATCGACGAGCAGTTTCGACAGCGTTTCAAGCGTCTTTCCAGATGACCGCAACGCCGAACCAAGCGCTGCAGCGAACTGCTCCGCGCGTCACGGTAGCTGCTATTTCTAGCTTGGACTCGTCTCTTCCGAGCCACCTTTGACCGTAATTTGTATGCGCCTTCTTCGCTCCACCGCGCAGCTACCGCGCCGCGCTCCGCAGTCGCTGAGCTTGGGGTCGTTCGGCGACATCTGCGCCTCCTGTGAATCGAACCGTCCAGAAGACCCTTAGCCTCGGCGTATCGCTGGTGATTCTCTGTGTGCTCACCGCGTGCCGTAACGAAGGTGATTACCACGCCATTCTTGCGTTACGTGATCGTATCCAAGCGGACCCGAACGACTCAAAGGCGCTCGAACGCCTGCTCAATTATCTCCCAAGCAATCATTGGCTCGATCCCGGCAACGCAGCCGCTTGCTTTCGTCAGCTCGCCGAAAGCCCAGACAACAAACAACGTGTCGTCCCGGTGATAGCGCCCCGAGTAGTTCCCGCGCTCGTCAAAAACATCGAGCACGTCGGACGAGAAGCGACCAATGCCCTCACAGAATATGGCGATTATGTTCTTCCATACAAAGCCGACCTGATCGCCACGATTCAGAAACACCCGCATGAGGATATTGCATGGTTTGCCGCCGAAGCCCTCGGAAATCTTGGCCCCAATGCTGCCGATGCACTTCCAATCATTCAGTCGATGCCCATCTACGAGACCAACCGCGACTTGATCGAGGATGCGATCAAGAATATCCAAAGAACCCGATGACGCCGAACCATGCGCTGCAGCGAACAGGCTCCGCGGTCACGGCACCTGCTTCCACCGCCGCCTTTCCGCCCACCGTGCAGGTGCCGCGCCCGCTCCGCCTGTCGCTGAGCTTGGGGTCGTTCGGCGCTTTTCGGGTCTTTTCCGGGAACGACGCCTTTGCTCCAGTTTCTCCAGATCGAGCGTTGCTTCCCGGTGCCACGTTTCAGTCGCAGTCTTCCCCATGTCTTTTCCCCAGCCAGCGTTTCGGTCTTTCCCCGTGCGCTCCGTTCTTCCCCAGCGGGGCTTTCGTCTTTCCCCGTTCTCCCCGTCTGGACCAAGCGGCGCTTTCGGTCTCCTCTGACTTCCATGCCGCTCCTTGATTCCAGTGTGGTGGCTTCCCGTGGTTTCATCCGCCTCTCGCAAGGGCCAAAGACGCCGAACCAGGCGCTCCA
>DASVRY010000050.1:0-5709 GCA_036388395.1 Chthoniobacteraceae bacterium | reverse complement strand
CGTGCATCATGTAGCTCAGTGCGACGAGAAAGGTCCCGCCGAGCATGATATAGGGAACAATGCGTAGGCTCGGGAAGGCCAGCGTCACGACGAAGATGAACACCGTGAGCGCCACCCACTCGATACTACTCAGGTACGCAGCGACGTCAGACTGCGGCGTCGGATAGATCGACTGGAAAAGCCCTTCACCGAAGACGCCGTGATAGATCACCGGGCGATTGATCAGCCACGTGAAACGGGGCGCGCCATAGATCGTCCCCTTCCATTTCGCCTGTCCCGTCGGGCCAAAGAAAACGAGATGCTTGAAACGCAGCATCGACTCCGCTTCGCCGTAGCCTTCCTGCTGTTTGCGGAAAGCCTGCAGCGTAAACCTCCGGTAGTGCCAGACGATCGCGCTCGGGCTGAATGCAATCACGCCGCCATTGGTCTGCAGACGCCAGCAGAAATCCACATCGTCGCCGGCTTTACGGTACTCCGGGTCAAAGCCGATCACACTTTCAAAGGCCCAGCGATGGAATGCCATATTGCACCCAGGAATGTGCTCAGCGACCACGTCAGTAAGCAGCACGTGGCTTGGTCCGCCCGGCGCAGCGGCGACAGCCGCCTGGATCCAGTTCACTGCGGGCGGAGAGATATTCGGCCCGCCCACGCCTGCATAGTCTCCGCTGATCAGCGTGCCGACCATGAAGTAGAGCCAGTCGGGATCGGGCATGCAGTCGGAGTCCGTATAGGCAAATACTTCGCCCGTCGCCGCGTGCGCGCCGGCGTTGCGCGCATAGCTTAGGCCCATATTGGGCTGCACGATGTTCTGAAAATCAGGTTTGCGCGGACGCCCGGCCCGAGCGGCCTGCCACGCGGCGACAAGCGCCTGCGTGTCATCCTTCGAACCATCGTCAACGAGCACGATTTCGTAATCCGGATAGTTCAGTTCATCCAGTGATTCGAGGCAGTCGCGCAGCGTCTTGCCGCCATTGTAGCTGCACACGATCACTGAGACGCGCGGATACCGCTCCAGCGCCACTCGCGTGGTGATCGACTCCGCACCGACGAGCTTCTGCTTCAGCACGTGGTAAGCCTTCTTCGGCACGCGGTCGCGTGTCACCAGACCGAATTCCCAATCCGTAATCTCGCTGCCGCCGGTAAACCATTCGTCGGTCCAGGAGAAGAAGATCGTTCCCGCAGCGCCGCCTTTCACGACTACATCCAGATGCCAGTCGAGCACATCAGCCTGCATCTCCTGACCTTTGCGCAGCGTATCGAGGCCGAATTCACCCAGGATGAGTGGCTTGTCCTCCGCGAGATTCTGAAGCCGCGCGAGGTACCGCTCAAAATCCAGCCGACGCTCGAGATAGACGTTGAAGCTATAGAAATCGACGTTCTGCGGGAGCAAATACTCCGTCGGCGGATAACTCGCGTAGCTGTAGAGCGGCCGTGGATCCGTTTCCCGCGCGACTGCGATGAGCTTTTCCAGGAACTCCGTGACGCGCTGAGCACCGAGCCAACGCACCATCGTAGTGGGCACCTCATTTCCGACGAGGTAGGCAAAGATCGCGGGATGGCCGGCATTCTTCGCCACCGCTGTGCGGATCGTCTCCACGATCTGGTTGCGCAGCTTGCGGTCATTGAGAAATTCGACGTGCTGCGTCCACGGAATCGAAATCAGCACCCGTAGCCCGTGCTCTGCCGCCATATCGAGCAGCCAGCGCGGCGGCACGTGGTAAACGCGCATGAGATTGATCCCGAGCTCCTGCATGAGCCGGAAATCCTCGCGCGCGCGTTCCGGGTCTGAGATCAAGTCACCATCCATGTTGGGATGGAACGGCCCGTAGGTGACGCCTTTGAGGAAGAACTTCTCCTTCCCCGCAAAGAAGAACTTCGCGCGGACGCGCACGGGTTCGAGCTTCGCGATGGTCGCGGAGGGAGCGCTGGGCGCGAGAGTGTCAGGCATGCAGAGCGGACTTACTAAAGCGCCGGGGCGGGCACCGCAATCGCGGAGTAGGGCGGAGTGGCAGGATCGTCCTCGTCCTCCCACTCGTCCTCGAAGCGTATTGAGAGAACGCCGAACGTCCAACTCCCAAAGTCGAACGGAGGAATCGCAGATCGCGCGGCTGAGCGGCACCCTTGTGAGGGCCCACGCGACGGAAGGCCTCCCGCTCCGCGCTGGACGAGCCGCCCCTGAGACACCACTTTACCCGCCCATGCGTCCCGACGCCCTCATCGCTGCCGGCATTTTGCTACTCTTCCCCATCGCCTCTCAGGCCGTGGAAGAGATCAAGCCGCCGTTCAAGCTCACTTGGGGCGAGACCACGGCGCGCCTTGAGCGGCTGTTGCAGGGAGCGAAGACGAAAATCATCGAGCGCCGCATGGTCGAAGGGCGCGAAGCTTGGGACGTCGAAGGCATCGTGCAACCCGGCCTGCGCCGAACGGTCTTCTACTTTCGTCAGGGCGAGCTCGTGGAAGTGGAGCTGCAGTATCAAAAAGAAGAGTGGGACCAGGCCAAGTATGATCAATACATGGGCGAGATGCGGCGGAGCATCGAGGCGAAGTACGGCCAGGGACAGCTCATAGCGCGCAAGACCGAGGTAATCGGCGACGTGACGCAGACCGTCGTGGGCTACAAGTGGAACCAGAACAACACGGCGCTCGAGCTGTTTTTCTATTCTGCGCAAAATGTTCAGGACGCCGCGCAGACCTTCCGCACGCTGAGCGTGCACTACCGGTCGCTGTAGCTGGGCCAGAGCGATCACTCGCAGAGGGAGCAAGTAGCCACAGATCGCCACAAAATGAGATCTCTCGCCCTGGCCATCCTGTTCGTACTGATATCCCCAAACGTTCGTGCAGACACAGTTTTGCTCGCGTCGGGACCTGAGATGCTCGCGGGGGCTGACTTTATCGCGATAATCGAATTCCGAAGTGCGAAGCAAGGTGTCTTTAAGGGACCCGCTGCTTACCCCAAACAGGAAAAAAGGGTTGTGAAGCAGTTTTCCAGGTGCGTATCAGCACGAGTTATCGAAAACCTGAAGGGCGAGTTGCCTGAGCAAGTACAGATTCACGACTGTTCAGGGTTCTGGGACGCGCTCTTCCAAAATCACGGCAACCACGAGAATGCAGATTCGGGCAGATACCTGATCTTTTTAAGCGGCGATGTGAATTTCCTTACAGGCTCCAACGGGTGGGCTTCGACCGCGCGGATCTCAGGCGAAGAGATAGAGTGGAACGAGAACCCGAATTCTCCCAAGTTCCAAATGGTTAATCTTAAAGAGATGCTCGATCGGGTCCGGAAGGGTATCTTGATTAACCCCGGTTCTTAGCAGCTCGCATCCCTTACAAGCTTGAATGGCTGCTCGCTCGGATTCTCAAAGTCCAGAAGAGCTACGCGGTCAAGGGAACCTGGCGACACAGTAACGTTCGAAGTTCCTTCCAACGATAAGGCTGACTTCACGATTGATCCCGTAGGAACGGCAGAGCTGATCATTTTTCAGCCGCCAAGATCCACCCGACTACCGCATCTCTTTCTGCATTCGCTTCAGCCGGCTGCCTAGTGTCGCTTTGGTCGCGGAGTTCATTCGGTCGATGAAGAGGACACCGTTGAGGTGATCGACTTCGTGCTGAAGCGCACGGGCGAGTAACCCAGTGGCCTCGAACTCGATCTCTTTGCCATCGAGCAATTGCGCCCTGGCCTTCACGGCCACCGAACGGCTGATCTCGTCGGTTAAATCGGGGAAGCTCAGGCAGCCTTCGGTGCCCGCCTCCTTTTCCTTCCCAAGTTCGAGCTGCGGATTGAGCAGGATTAGCGGCATCCAGTCTTCCAGCCTCACGCGCTTGCCCCCGATTTCCATTGTGCTCGGGCGATCTTCAACATCGGACACATCGATCACTGTAAGCTGCACAGCGACACCGACCTGCTGGGCAGCGAGGCCCACGCCGTCGGCGTCGCGCATCGTTTCCAACATATCTTCGGCAAGCGCGCGAATCTTGGGGTCGTCCGGCCGAACAGGTGCGCCTTTCGCACGCAACACAGGGTGTCCGTATTTAACTATCTCCAGTATCATTTTAGATTCTCAGTAAAAGCCGCGAGGTTACCCTTCACGCCAGCCTCTTTCAATACATCGAGGACTTTGATCACGGTGCCAAAGGGCGCTTTCTTGTCCGCATTCAAAGCCAGACTCGGGGGTGGTTTCTGCGCAACGAGCTTCTCGACCATCGCCTTCAGCTCGTCGATCGACACCTTCTGTGCATCGAGGAAGATCTCATCGTTCTCGGCGATGGAAAGCAGGATCGGATCTTGAGCTCCCTCCTCGGTCGCGGCGGTGCGCGCTTCTGGAAGTTTAATCGTCACCTGTGCCTGGGGGCGTTTGAAGGTGGTCGTGACGATCACGAAAATCAGCAGGATGGCGAAGATATCGATCAATGAAACGATGATCACCTGCGGCGTCCGACGTTTGCGGGTGTAGAAATTCACAGGAGGTGCGTGATGCTCAACGGCTTAGACAGCGTCCTCTGCGGGCTCTGGTAGACTCGAGGCGTAAGAACTCGGGGGCGAGATTCGCGCGGCGAGGCGGCGCTGCTTTTGGTGGTAGCACTTGGCCAGCAGCTCACCGATCAGCGACTCCATCTCAGCGGCCATAGTCTCGATCTTTTTGGCGTAATAGCTGTAGGCGATAAGGCTCGGAATCGCGATCGCCAGGCCGACGATGGTCGTGCTGAGCGCCTCCGAAATCCCGTTGGCGATGCCGCGCGGATCCGCCACGCTCTCGCTTGCGCCAAGGCTGGCAAAGACGGTGACGAGACCGGACACCGCGCCTAACAGCCCCAGCAACGGCGCAACACCGACCACGACCTCGAGGATGAAAAGCCCGCTTTCCAGCCGCACAATCTCGTGCCGGGCGCGAGTTTGTACGGCGTCGATATTCTCCCCCTTGGGCCAGTTAAGATTCTGCAGCCCCGCCGCGGTGATCCGGCCCAGCGCTGAAGGGTCATCACGGACGATGCGTGTCAGACGTTCCACCCCTCCAGAGTCTTCCGGCGCAAGGCCCTCGATCTCCCGCTCAATCACGGGCGGCATGACAAGCGCTCGCCGCAACGCCAGACCACGCATCACGATCACCGCTACCGAGACGATGGAGCAGATGAGCAGCAGCACCATGAAAGTGCCGCCTTGGGCGAAGAATTGGTAAACAGTGGCGACGGTGACGGGCGTGGAGGAAATCATGACGGGTGGCGGGCTAATAAAGAACGAACGAGAACACTCCCTCGAGACGGCCGTCTTTCATCATCGTGATGACGTCGGGCGGTGGCAGCGGAATTTCTGCCTCGCGGACGGATTGGGCGCAGAGCTCGGCAAAGGTTTGATTGGAAGTGTTCAGGACGACTTTGACGTTGGTGATCTTCCCTTCTGGCGTAATCGAGTAACTCACCTTTGTCTCGCCGAGACTGATCAGATCCGCGCGCTTCTGCCGATAGTAATGCCAGCGGGACCCCACCGACTGGCTAAGCTGCTTTTGGTAAACGCCCAGAGGCGTTTTCACCGCAGCTACCCCCGCCGCACCTTTATTTGTGATGCTGCCTTCGATCCGCGTCTGTTCCTGATGCTCCTGATAGCTACTCTCGGCCCGCTTCGGCGTCTGCTTTTCCTCCGCAGGGGGTCGCGGCGCTGGAGGAGGAGGCTGAGGCGGTGGAATCGCGGGCGCTGGCTTGGTCGGAGGCTGA
>DASVRY010000049.1:0-10011 GCA_036388395.1 Chthoniobacteraceae bacterium | reverse complement strand
CTACGGCAAAGCGAAGGTGCAAGGGAGGCTCTTTGCCGAAGACATCAACCAGCTTACCGGCCGCGGAATTCCCATCATCGGTGAGTTCGCAAAGCAGTTCGGTGTCGCTGAGAGCGAAGTGAAGAAGCTCGTCGAGAGTGGCGCGATTGGGTTTTCCAATCTGGAGCAAGCCTTCAAGTCCCTGACGGGCGAAGGCGGAAAATTCTTCGGCATGATGGAGCAGCAGAGCGGCACGCTCCAGGGCAAGGTCAGCACCTTCAACGACGAGATGAACGCTCTGAAGCGGACCCTCGCTAATGACTGGCTCGACTCCTTAAAGGAAGCGGTCTCGCTGCTCACGCAGGCCGCAGCTCAGGCTGGGGCAATCAAACGGGCCATGACCGGGGAAGGGGAATACGACGTCAGTAAGACGAATTCGCAGAATCAGCAGATGCAGTCGGAACTCGCCATGCGCCAGCGGGCCGGGAACATAGACAACCTCATCGCTCTTCGAAAGACCCGCGGTGCGGACACCTCCGATCTGGAAACCGAAAAGGCGAAGCTAATCGCCCAGGCAGATGCTTCACGGGACCACCGAGTAGGCACACCCGAGCAGCGGAAGAAGATCAAGGCCGACTCAGCCGACGCCGCCCTGGACAAAGGCCTCGCGGAGCTAAGCAAGCCGAGTGTCGCGAGCAACAAGGCCGCTGGGCTCGGTGATAACGTCGTGCGCCCACCAGCCATGTCGGAAAAGGATTCCGACCAGCTCAATAAGGATCTGGCGAAGCTCACCGAAGAGGGCGAGAGGCTGCATAAACAGCAGCGCAACGCGGAAGACGACGCTGAGAAGGCACGCCAGAAGGAGATCTCCGAGTCGCGCAAGATCACCGAGGAGCGGGAGAAATCGCTCGCGGCGGCACAGGCGGAAACCATGGCCATCGAGGCCGAGAGCCGCGGGCAGACGGACGTTGCCGCCGCCCTCCGGATCAAGGCTGAGTTCGAAGAGCGCATCGCCAAAGCCAAGAGGGACGGCAACAAGGAACTCGCCGAGGAACTGCAGAAACAGCAGAAGCTCGCTCAGCAACGCAACGCCCAGGGCGCTGCCCAGCGCCGCCGCGAGCGCGTCCAGCTTTCGCTTGGTGAACTGGCGAGCGAAGGCCGCGGGGCGGTCCGTGGCCAGGCCCGTCGTGCCCAACGGCTCGAGCGGCAATCCCGCGGCCGGGCGCTCCGCGGAGATCTCAGCGGGGCGGAAGACGCACAGAAGCGCGCCGACGGTATCAAGAAAGGCATCGGCGTGCTCAAAGATTCCGAGAAGGGCGACGACTTCAAAGGCGCTCTCGACTCCTCGTCGGTGCTCAAGGAGATCAAAGACAACACCGCGAAGCTGGGGGTGAACCTGTGAAGCTGAAGGTTCATTACGACGGTAGCTACACGAGCCCGACAGCGATCGGCCCGCTTGTTCGCTCAACGGACCCGGATACGCAGAGCTATCTTTTCCGTCAGCATTTCCACCAACTCGCCAACAAGTGGCAGCGCACGCTCCAGGGCGCGTATGGACCACATGGTAGCTATCTAGTCGAGGAAAGTGAGCCGACGGAAAAGGACGGCGGAATCGTCGAGTGGTCCCGCCTCTATGCCCAGGTTCCACCGCGCCGGACCGAGGGGCAGCCCTACAATCACACCTACCAATTTCTCACCAGTGAAGGAGGTATCGAGGAGGTCGTGCTCTATAGCAGCAGCGTTCTCGTCTTCGACTATTTCGAGACGAGCGACACCTCGACCATCCCGCTCTTCGAGGCCTTTCGGCTCTTCACCTTTGGTGGCGTGACCCACTCCGTCGGCACACCCCCCGAGCCAGGCGCGCCATTCATCATCGCCGAGGATTCCACCCTTAACCGCTGGCGCGGCACCATCTGGGAGCGTGTCACCCGCTACGTCCGCCCGCGCGTCAGCGCAGCCATCCCATGAGCATGACCAACGGCCGCATCGCCAAGGTGCGCAAAGGCGAAAGCCCCACACTCCTGCACGAAAGCAAAGCCAATGAACTCATTGGCTGGATCAATGCGCTACTCTCCTGCCCGCAGGTTAAGGTAAGCGAGGGCAAGATCCTCATCGAAGCCGGTAAAAAGGTCGTCGCCACAGGTCCCCTCAACGGCGTGCCAGCTTCGGGAGTCGCACTCTACCACACGCCTCCGACGCCTTTGGTATGAGCCGCAGCGCCTTTTGCGAGTGTGGACACATCGAGAACGGTCAACCGCCTTCACTGGACCCGCTGAACGGATGGTTCTGGCCGCGCCTTCCTCAGACGAACGAGCCGCCGCCGTCGATCGTTGGGTTCACTCCCGCCGAGTTCTTCTCCCTCTGGTGGAACATCCGAAAACTTCGGATCGCTGGGGAGCAGTCGCGAGTCCGCCAGGACCCCGAGGACGAGGAGACCGATGGCGAAATCTACGGCACGACGAACTTCGACTTCACGGCCGATCTACCTGGTAGCGAAATCGACCTTGTAGCCACGGCTCCCGAGTTCGATGGCTTCGTTTCGCTGGCGGTGGGGGACTCGGTCACGCAGTTCGTCGTCACGCTACAGCTTAACCTTCACGACTTCTGGCGATTTGAGGCTGACGAGTTGATCTATCCATCAATCGCCATCTCGGTTGGGCAGGCGTCTGCTGCGCACTCGGTTCAAGTTCTCGGCGATCGGCCCTCGGCCTTCACTGTGACGATCCTCGGGCACTCGGTGCCGATGTGGGAAACCGACGGTGAAACCACCGACCTCATTACCGGCTCCCTCACAATCACTGCCGGCGAGTTTTGGGAATACCGCGACGACGACGAGCTGAACCCGATCTACGACGCCACGACCGGCGAGCAGCTCATCTTCCCGTTACCGACGGGGCTGTAGCGCCGCCCAGTCCACTTCCTCCGCATTGACACTCTCCCGCGAGAGGCATGCAGATCCTCACCTTCGACATCGGCCACACGCCGCCGCAGCTCATCGAGCGCGCCGAGGTCCCGGAGCCTGTAGAGGTCATCGAGGCGATCCGCGGCACGGGGCCGCGGTTTGGCTTCCGCTTTGTGCGTGATCGTGTCCCGGAGCTCCTCGTGCCAGGCACGGTGATTCGCTGGGGCACAAAGGAGCAGGGGAAATACGACGACGGCTTCATCACCTTCGTGACAGGGTTCAGCGAGCCCGTGGACGCGGAGACTGGCTATTACGAAGCCGTTGCCGATTTCAACAGCACCCAGCTCAATACTCTTCTCGGTAGCCCAGACGGCACCTCAGCGAACGACAAGACAGGGGTCGAACTGATGACCCAGGTTTCATGGCGCCTTGGCGCCGCCGCGCCGGTGAAGACAAAGCCGTTCCTGGTCCGGTTTCTCAACGCCGTGGACAACGGCAACGAGACTCTGCCTACACAGGCAGGCCCGGATCTCGACACTCGCATCAGCGCCCTCGAAGCCGGTGTTCGGAGCCGTCGCGTCCCCGAAGGCCGCACCGTCACAGTCGGCCAGGATGAATACATCGTCGTCGCTCCCGGCGGCTTCTTCGTCGACGGCGATCTCGTCGTCACCGGCAACGGCATCGTCCACGTCCTCTAATCCGCTTTTCCAATGGCCTCCATCACTGTCCAAGCCACCGATCCCGCCGACTGGCCACTCCCGCCAAACGCCGATTACGGCACCATCGGTATCGACCTCGAAGGTAATATTGCCATCAAGCGCTTCGATAACTCCATCCGCTACTTCATCGAGAAAAACGAGGACGACGAGATCGTCGGCCCAATCTTCGGGCGGATGCTTCTTGAGACCGATAACACTACTGTTCCGAGCAAAGGGGAGCAGGTAGCTATTGTTGATTCGTTAACTACCCCGACTCGGGTGGAGATGCGCACTGGAGATGGTGTTACAGTAAAAGGAGTCATCGACCGCCAGACCCCATTGGACGTGGCGAACGATACGGCTAAGCTGGCAATACCTCAAGTTTCACTCACGACAGGGAGGCGAGTCCGTCTAACGGGAGAGGCCAACCGAATCGAGGAGTATCTAGGAGGAGACCCAAGCGTGCAAACCAACTGGGAGGTCATCAAGAATACGATTCGCGCCTCTTTCCCGCTAACCCTGTCGCCTGGCTGGACGATAACAATCAACGGAATCACGTACACCAATGGATCTGGCACGAACACACCAGGCTGGCTTGATCCAGAGAATATCACAATCGCTTACAATCAGGTGCTTGGAGCTGTGCAACTGGATTTCACGGCAGCCGTTACGATGGCAAAAACAGTCGGTAACGTTTCGTCTGCTTTCAGGCAATACCCACTGGCGTCCTTTCCTCAGTCTTTTAGCATAAACGCCGGAGACATTGCAGGCGGGTATTACCTCCTTCCACGAACAATGTTCATGCCGAGGGCTACTGTTGTGTTCCCCATCCGCCTTCAGGGGGAATAGTCCCTGAGTGACCAATGCCTACAAGACGTCACGGAGCAGGGGTCACCAGCCGTGGACTACGTTCATCCGATTACGATTTTGAGGTCGGATACGTGGAAGAGGTGGCCGTAATCTCAGAAGGCACCAGTAATCTCGTCACTGTTTATGATGAGATCCTTACCCGTTCGGAGGCCGCTACTGTTGATACAGAAGCCGTCGTCACGACTTCCGTTGTTCTGGGTAATGATTTGTCCTTCGAGAATCTCACCCCAAACATCGCAACCCTCAATCAGGCTACGAGGCGTCTCACAAGAGTGTCGGACGGGACCGCGTCAGTCATTGCGATTTCGAATGGATTAAGAAAAAGAGTAAACCCGTTAATGTATCGTTCTATCGGAGTAACCGCTGATACGCACACTGACTTCGTTGTTGGCTCTTTGGCAAAGCACATCAAGGACGCGGTGATGGGTATGGTCAATGGCAAGGTAGCGGGGGACGCAACACAACTGAGGACTGTTGACGGTGTGGCCAATCCATCTCTGTTTACCAATCCACTAGATCTGAGCTGCCTTCCTATCGACATCTCAGACGGTAGTTGGGTGCAGGGGTGTCTGATATCTCCCCGCCATGTGCTTGTGGCGAAGCACGTAGGGAGTGCTGCGTCCAGGAGTTTCCGAAGAACGGATGGTTCCATCGTGACTCGTAATGTTTCTGCGGTAACCCTTCCTGTTCCTTCATCTGTAGATAACCTCATTGAGACACTGGAGTCGGACGTAGAAGGAGTGTCTCCTGCTCGTGTTCTACCAGAAAACTACGTAACGAAGTTCAAACCCCAGGGAAACCCGTCTCCTTCGGGATACACCCCAAAAAACGTGCCCCTAATCAAGTGCAACAGAAACGGCGGGCTTCGTGTTGGCCTGGCTGTGGGCGGTGAAGGTGTTTCGGTTGGCTCACCCCGGCCGTCGTGGATGGAACCCTGGTTCGTAGAGTGGTTTGGGGGGTCTTCTGGGAGCCCTTGTGGATACCCGATAAACGGCATGTTTACGTTTATTGGGAATGCGTGGATGGGGTCCGGTTACAACGACGATGCCATCTCGTGCCTAAATCCGGATCGAGTTGCAATTGCCAATCTCCTCGCCATCACCGGCCACAGCCTCACCTACGCCGATCTGAGCGGGTTCCCGACTTATTGACACTCCTGCGGAGTCGTCATGCTCGCCTCCTTCTTTGCTGCCGTCGATCGGCACCCTCTCACTGCCTGGCTGATCGGCACGCTCTCCACCCTCGCGAGCTGGCTGCAGCTCCATCGCGGTGAGCTCAGCGCCTGGTTCGAGCTGGCCACCGGCTTCTTCGGCGCGATCTCCGGCGCCGTCACCGTCACCCTCATGATCTGCAGCGGTGTCCGTTGGCTCCGCGCACAGCTTTCCGCCGCGAGGGAGTAGCCTGGTGAGGACTGCCGAGCCCATCTGCAGACGGCCGGAACAGCTCACCTAAGCCCCTCGCGGCGTTCTCTTTCTCTGCCTTCGATGTTCAGCGCAGCAATGCCTACCCCGCATTGACATAGCCCCCGCAGTCAATGCTCCTCCCGCTATCCAACTCCCTCTCGCCCCTCGGGCGGAGCCGCGCCGTGGTGGCGAGTGGCATCACCCTCGGGTGGGGCACCGCGAGTAATATCTCCAGCATCGGAGACAGTATCGTTGCGACCAGTGGCACGCTCGTGGAAGCGCGCAATCTGGGAGCAGCCGTCAACGAAACGGTGAACGGCGTCGCCTTTACAGGGCAGAGCACGCGCGACGGTCTCGATACCGCCTTTGCGAGCACCGGCCTTTACGTCGATGGAGGCATCTCGGCCAGTTTCGAGTCCATTATGGATTCGTTTGCTTACCGTGCCGCCACTGGCAACGCGACCCTAACGCTCACGGGCCTGACATCCGGACAGACATATCAACTCCAGCTGTTTGTCTCGGATGATCGGACTACCAGTAGTGCCAATCTGCGCCAGCAACGATACACGCTCGATAGTTACGTGTCGGCGTTCGTCACGAACGGCACCAGCTATGCTCTCGCCTGCGCGTTTATTGCGGGCGGGTCAACTCAGAGCGTCACGGTTGGTTGGACTGCTGGGAACGTGGTGCTCAACGCTTTCCAGGTCCGCCAAATCTCATGATCGAACAAGTCGGCAATGCCATTACTTTCCACGCTTTTTTCACCGAATCGAAAATTGGGAAGAGTGGCTTGACGGTGACGATCGACGTCTACCGTGGCGCGACGCTTGTCGTCACTGCGGGCAGCGCCACGGCCATCGGCGGCGGGCTCTACTCCTACACGCTGGCCAGCGGCAGCGTGACCACGGAGGCCGGCTATACAGCGATCTTCAAGACCGCGACGACGACCGTCGATCAACAACACATCCCCGCGCTTTGGACAGTCGGCACAGCAGGGGTGGAAAATCTGAATGCGCCGGTGGCAGATGTCCCAGCAGGGATCCTGGCGACACCGTCGAACAAGCTGGCGACGGATGCGAGCGGCCGGACCTCCGCGAATATCGTCCAAGTTGCCGGGCAGACGGCGAACGCAAGCGCGGCTGTGACGTTTCCCGCGAGCATCGGCACGAGCACCTTTGCCGGCGGCGCCGTCGCCAGTGTCGCCGCCGATGTGGGTATTACGCAAGCCGGTGCCGATAAAGTCTGGAGCACCTCCGCGAGAAGCCTTACGACCTTCGGCACGCTGGTGAGCGACATCTGGGGTGCGACCGGTCGCACCCTCACGGCGATTTCGGACTCCACTGGAGTTGGAACGCTCCTCACCCGGCTCAGTGCCCTGCGCGCTGGCTATCTCGACAAGCTCAACGTCGCCGGCGCCCTCGCCCAGGCTGGCGACGCGATGGCGCTCACGCCGGCAGAGCGGACGGCAACCGCAAACGAAGTCGAAGCGCAGATCATCGACGACACCGATCCTGAGAAAGTGCTGCAGGCGATCACAGACAAGATCGCCAGCGTGAACCCCTCACTCGGTGGGCTCACCCTGGGTGCCATCGCTTCCGCCGTGTGGGCGAACAATACGCGCAGCCTCTCCGAGTTTGGCTTCTCCGTCACCGTCGCTACAAACAACGACAAGACCGGCTATGCGCTTGCCGTGGCTGCGCCGACGGCCGCGCAGAACGCAACTGCCGTGCGAGCTGAGCTCGCGCTCGAGCTCGGGAGAATCGACACCACCATCGGAAGCCGCATGGCGACATTTGCCTACACTGCTCCCAACGAGAATGTGGCAACCGCAGCCACGCGGATTCTCTCCATGCTCGAGCTGCAGAGCGGCTCGACATATCGCTTCACCGCGGGCGCACTCATCAATGCACCGGCCGGGGAAGGTGGAGGCGGATCTGTCGGCGCTCTCACTCCGGAACAGCAGGCCCAGCTCGACACGATCGAGGCTCACACCGCGCTCATCTCTCCGGGAGGATTCGAGGTCCGCTCTCCTGTCACGATCTCCGGGAACAAGATCAGCGTCACGGCTGGCGATAGCTGGTCCATTCCATTCACCGCCCTCGGCTCGCTAGTCGGCGCACAGAAGGTCTGGTTCGCACTCAAAAAGCGCATCAGCGACACCGACGAAGACGCCGTTCTCTTCGTTGATCTCACTGGCTTGAATACACTCAACGCCGAGGATTCGAGCGATGCTGCGCTCGCCTCGCTCACGATCGAGGACGCTACCGTCGGCAATCTGCGCCTCGACGTGGACGAAGCTGCTACGCTTGAGATCCCCGCCGTTGGTGGATTCTGGGCAGTGAAGACTCTCACCGCGACAGGCAATGCCGTGACGCTCGCCAGTGGTCCGTTCTCCGTCTCCGCGGGCACAGTCCTCGCCATCGCCTAGCGGCATCCTTTGACAGTGGCCACTCGGCATCATGCCGAGCTGGCCGCACGACCCTCAGAGATTTACCCCACGTGCGTGCGGCGATGGGCAGTTGGTGATTTTCATCAACGGGATCCTGACGCTTCCGCGCGACACGTTCGGGTGGACGGATCGGGCAGAGCGCTGGTTCCTCGAGCACTCCGCTCACGACGTCGATTCTCTCGAGTATTTCTCATCGCCACTGCTCGGGCTGTTCGGCGAAGGCAAGCGCGTGCGGCAGGCCGTGGAGCTGCTGAGCGGCTATCTCGCCAGCTTTCACGCTGCAGGTCTGCCTGCCCCCAAGCTGCACCTGGTCACACACTCCCGCGGAGCCGAGATCGCACGGCGTCTCATTGTCGATTGCGGCTTTCCCATCGCCAGCCTGCACGCGTTCGCTCCAGCGATCGGCACCGATCTCCAGGCGTCTGGACTCCTCAACGCGCTGCGCGCTGGTCGCCTGAAACGCCTCCGGATCTACCGCTCGCGAGGCGACTCGGTGCTGCGCTGGGTCGCCGGCGCCGCAGCCGTCGTCGGGCTCTACGGCCGTCTCGGCTACTCCGGGCCCGCAAATGTTCCCGAGGATCTCGAGAAGCGGATCCGCGTCGTCGCACGTGACGAGCTCGGCCACTCGACCTGGTTCGCTCCCGGCCACTTCACCTGGAGCATGGAGGAAGTCGCCGCGGACCTCGACGAGCTGCCGCTTTGACAGCGGAGCAGGGGAGTGAATCCCGCGGCTTTCTTTCGCTCAATCTTCGGCCGCAAACCGCAGGCGTCGAAGCCGCAGCACCCTTCACCCCCTGCATCCATGCTCCTCGAAAAATCTGCGATCGATCTCATTCTCGAATTCGAAGGCCTCGATCAGCCAAGCCGTTGGCCGAAGTTTGCCAGTGGGATCACGCTCGGTCACGGCTACGATCTCGGCTACTGCAGCGCGGCCGAGTTCGAGCGCGACTGGAGCCGTCATCTGGGCGCCTCGGAGATCTCCCGGCTGAAGACAGCGATCGGGAAAAAAGGCGCGGCTGCCGGCGCGATCGCCAGCAACTATCGCGGAATCGTGATCACTAAAGCGGCCGCAGCCGAGGTGTTCGCTCGAGCCACGTTGCCCAAGTTCATTCTCGCGACTCAGAACGCATTCCACGGCAGCGAGTGGTTCCCGCCTGCTGCCTTCGGAGCACTCGTCAGCCTGGTCTTCAACCGCGGTGCTTCGATGACCCAGCCGAGCCTGGATAAGCGGCGCGAAATGCGCGCGATCCGCGACTGCATCGCGAAGTGGGTGGCCACTTCCCCAACGACTCGCGAGGCCACGATGCGTCCCGTTCTGCTCACCATCGCCGCGCAGATCCGCTCGATGAAACGCCTCTGGCCTGCGCGGTCCGACAGCGATCGGGACCTCACCGACCGCCGCGAGGCTGAGGCCAAGCTGATCGAATTCGCCGCGGCAAAACTCTGAGGCATCCTGTGGTGAGGTAATCATGGCGGAAGTCCGCCCCCCTGTAGCGACTGCTACTAATTTGCTACGCTTTTGGGCCAACCGCCCGGAGAGACTGATAGATGCAAGTGCCGGGGAGGGGACTCGAACCCCTACATCTTGCGATACCAGATCCTAAGTCTGGCGCGTCTGCCAATTTCGCCACCCCGGCTTCAGTTTGCGGATGAGCAGTCCCATCTGTGCGAAGAATTGTGCAAGAGCAAGGACTGATGCGGTCAGGGTGC
>DASVRY010000048.1:0-4938 GCA_036388395.1 Chthoniobacteraceae bacterium | reverse complement strand
GCTCCGGCGCCATGCTACCCATGCTGGAGCCCACTCGGAGCCCGGCACCCAGACCCAGCCAAGTCGTCGCACCCGTGTCCAGCGACCGTAGTGATAAGTGGCCCAGCCAAAGGGCTCTTTCGAGGCCCAAGTCCAGCCATAGTCTGTCCAGGCCCAGTTTCCATCGAGATAAGGACGCCAGTTCGGACGCGATGCGGCGTTGGGCCGCCAGCAATACCCGTAGCTGCCCACCTCCATCCACTCGCCGTGCGGATCGAGTGCTTCGTAGAAAAAGTCGAGCGTCCGCTCCGCATGAGCTTGCCGCTGCGCTGCCTTGTCGGCCGCAGCCTGATCCTCAGCCGCGCGACGATCCTCTTCCCGCTCTTGCGCCCGACGCTTTTCATCCACCTCTTTCTGCACCGCCGCGAGACGTTGCCTCTCCCGTTCGATCTTCGCACGTTCGGCAGCGATCTGGCGCCGCTCGGCATCCGTCTGCGCTGCCTGCATCTCGGCATCGCGCGCGGCTGCACGGTCCTCCAGCTCGCGTAACTCGGCGATACGCTCTTCGTCGGCTGCTCGCTCGTCGGCGCGCCGTCGCTCCGTCTCCAGATCGGCGGCCGAAGGACCGCGTTCGCACGCAGTGACACTGGCGAGAACGGCAGCGAGGAGGAGAAGACGAAGGCTCATAGGTGTTTTCGAATCGAAAGTGTCTACTTGGACTAGCGCATTGCGTGGTTATTCAAAGCGCGATACTTCACACGCACATGGATAAGGATTTGGGCAAGATCATCGAGCAGATCCTCGCCTCCTATATGACAGGAGGCGGGACGAATAACATCGATGGCTCCAACCTGCCCTCGAAGCGAGCCCTTGCCGCGATTTGCGAAGATCTGCTGCAACTGCTTTTCCCGGGCTTTCACGATCAAGAGCCGATCCACTCGCAGCACCTCCGCCGAGTCACAAGCCATCGCATTTTCTCCATCGCCGATCGGTTACGCGAGGAAGTCAGCAAAAGCCTACGGCTGCGAGAGCCCGGCTGCCCGGAAGAGCGCGCGACGGAGGTGGTGCATCAATTTCTCGAGACGGTGCCGTTTGTCCGGTCGCAGCTGCGGACGGACGTGGAGGCGGCCTTTGCCGGCGATCCAGCCGCAGAAAGCCTGGATGAGATCATCCTCGCGTACCCGTATTTGGAAGCGATTGCGATCCAACGCAGCGCGCACATGCTTTACTGCCACAAAATCCCGCTCATCCCGCGCATGATGACGGAATGGGCGCACAGCCGCACCGGTATCGACATCCACCCGGGCGCGCACATCAACTCGCATTTCTTCATCGATCACGGGACCGGCGTGGTGATCGGCGAAACGTCGGTGATTGGCCAGCATGTGAAGCTTTACCAAGGCGTGTCGCTGGTCGCCCGGTCGCTGGCGGGCGGACAGCAGCTCAAAGGCATCAAGCGCCATCCCACGTTGGAGGACAATGTCACGGTGTATGCCGGCACCACAGTAATTGGCGGGGAGACCGTGGTGGGCGCGGGGAGCACGATTGGCGCGAACGTCTTTCTCACGCACAGTGTTCCGCCGCGCTCGCTGGTCGTCTACGAGGAGAACTCGCTGCGGATCCTGAACAAAGATAAGCGACCGGAGGAATGGGTGCAGGATTGGGTGATCTGACGGGGAAGAGGAAAACGCCCAACGCCGAACACGCAACATCGAAGGGCTGAGCTGGTGTCGCGTGGACGATTCGGGGTACGGCGTTGCTTTGCATGCTCCGTCGTTCCGTGAGAAAAGACGGGCGCTCGCCATGATCTACCTTGATTACAATGCCACGACCCCGCTTGCTCCAGAGGCGCTCGCGGCGATGCGGCCTTACCTCGAGCAGCACTTCGGTAATCCTTCGAGTATTCACCAGGCGGGACGCGCAGCTCGTGCAGCAATCGACGACGCACGTGATCAGCTCGCCGCGCTACTCGGCGCCCGGCCGCACGAGATCATCTTCACGGGCGGAGGAACCGAGTCCGACAATCTCGCAATCATCGGATTGGCGCGCAGCCGGGCGAATCAAGGCCGGCACCTTATCACCAGCACGACTGAGCACCACGCGGTGCTGCATGCCTTTGAGCAGCTGGAAAAGCGGGAAGGTTTCCGTGTGACCTGGCTGCCTGTGAATTCGGGTGGTCGCATCGATCCAGAACAACTGCGCGCCGAGATCAACAGCGAGACCACGCTCGTTTCGATCATGTCTGCGAATAACGAAACTGGAGCGCTACAGCCCGTGGAGGAAATCTCCGCCATCTGCCGCGAACGTGGCGTCCTCTTTCACAGCGACGCGATCCAGTCCTTCGGCAAAGAGCCTCTCCGCGCACCTGCCTTCGACGCCCTTTCCCTAGCCGCGCACAAATTCGGCGGACCAAAAGGCGCCGGACTGCTTTACCTGCGCTCGGGCTTGGCCATTGAACGACTGCAATTCGGCGGTTCGCACGAAAATGAGCGTCGCCCCGGAACGGAGAACGTCGCCGCGATCGTCGGGATGGCCGCTGCTGCGGAAGTTGCGGCGCGCGATTTGGTAGCAGAGCATGACCGTCAGGCAGAACTGCGCGAGCAGCTCTGGCGCGGGATCCACTCGGCGCTCCCCGGAGCCGTGATGAACGGCGATCCGGTGCATCGACTGGCCAACACGCTGAATGTGAGTTTCCCCGGACTCGACGCAGAGAGTCTGCTCATCAACCTGGATCTTGCCGGAATCTGCGCCTCCAGCGGTTCGGCGTGCATGGTCGGCTCGATCATGCCGTCGCATGTGTTGCTCGCCATGGGTGTTGCCCCAGACCTCGCCCGCGCCACCGTTCGCTTTTCACTTGGGAAGCAAACCACCAGCGAGGAGATCTCCACAGTGGTTGAACGGCTTCCTGCAATCTTCAGCCGCTTGCAGAGACTCGCAGCTTGATCCCACCTGGATAGAGCGGTCTTTAACCACGGATGAAGCGGATGCAGCGGATAGGCAGCTTCGCAAGCCCTGGCTCCGCGCGAGAGCGCCGATAGCCAGTGGACCCTTTCAGCATCCCCAGCGCGTTAAGATCCACCCGTCGTTGCTCCCTGATTACAGCGAAACCTGACTCATCTACGCCGATCCAGATCTTAGTCTAGCTGCCAAGAAAATTCCTGCCTTCCTGCCTTCCAAAATCAACATACTCGAGCAACCACGAGAGAGTTTTCAGCGGGAATCGCAACGCCGCACGCTCGGAAGCGGGAAGTAGATCTCAGCAAGCGTGCTCCTCTGATGGAGGGGCATCCGCGTGGACGGCATTAGGGCGCGGCTGCGTCGAAGATTTTGCCGGGGTTCAGAATACCGTCCGGATCAAGCGAGCGCTTGAGCTGCCGCATGAGGTTCAGGCTCGCGTTGCCGATCGCAGCCGGGAGGAACTTCTTCTTTGCCAGGCCGCCTCCATGTTCACCGGTGATCGTCCCACCGAGCTGGATCGCGAAATCGAAGATCTCGTGCATCGCCTTCTCCACCCGCTCCATCTCCTCCGTGTTCTTTTCATCGGTAAGGAAGGTCGGATGCAAATTGCCGTCGCCCATGTGGCCAAACGTGCCGATGCGAAGCTGATGCCGAGCACCTACTTCCTGGATAAAGCTGATCATCTTCGCCAATTCGCTCCGGGGCACGGTGGCGTCCTCGAGGATGGTCGTCGGCGAGACCCGCGCAAGCGCGGAAAAAGCCGCGCGGCGAGCCGTGGAAAGGCGTGCTGCTTCTGCCGCATCGGCGGCGGTTGCAACAGTCACTGCACCGCATTTTCTCGCGATCGCTTCCATGGTGGTAGCTTCATCCTGCACGGCAGCGGGATGGCCATCGGTCTCCATGAGAAGTATCGCCTCGGCATCCAGCGGCAATCCCACTTTCGCAAACTCCTCCACGCAGCGGATCGTCACCTGATCGAGAAATTCCAAGGTACAAGGGATGATCTTCGCCGCGATGATCGCTGAGACCGTCTCGGCTGCATCCGTCATCCGGGAGAAAGTGGCGAGCATTGTCCGCTTTGCCGCCGGCTTCGGGATGAGCTTGAGCAGGACCTTCGTAATGATGCCAAGTGTCCCTTCAGAGCCGATGAAAATATCCTTCATCGAATACCCGGCGACGTCTTTCACACACTTGTTGCCCAGCCACACGACTTCACCGCTCGCGAGCACCACTTCCATGCCCATCACGTAATCCCGCGTCACTCCATACTTCAGGCCGCGCAGGCCTCCGGAATTTTCAGCCACATTTCCCCCGATCGTGGAGATCTTCATCGAGCCGGGATCGGGAGGGTAAAGCAACCCGGCCAATTCTGCGGCTTCAGCGATCTTCAACGTGATCGCACCCGCCTCTGCGAGAACGGTGAGATTCCGTTCATCGAGTTCGAGGATTCGCTCCATGCGCACGAGGCACAGGATGATACCCCCAGGAACGGGCACACTGCCACCACTCAAGCCGGTGCCCGACCCACGGGAAACGATGGGGATTTTCCGCGCAGCAGCGTAGCGCACAATGGCAGCGACCTCCTCCGTGCTCGTCGGGAAGACAACCACCGTGGCCTCTCCGTGCAGCGCCGCAGTGCCATCGAACCCATAGGTAAGCAGGTGCTCCGGCTCATGCAGCACTCGGTTTGGCTCGAGCAAAGCTGCCAGGTCCAACGCAAGCTGCGGAGTGGCGAGGGCACCCCCCGGCGACGCGCGGTGCGCGGCGGCTGGGTGATCGAGAATGTCGCTCATCGCGCGGAGATTACGCGTGCCGTATCGCGGCTGCAAAGGTGATCGTGCGCTCTTTCGGTGTATTGCATGCAACGACATGCTGAGGTTCACTTACCGGCATGAGACATCTGCTTCATCTTCTCGCCGCCTGCGCGGTGCTCACGGCTGCCACTGTCTACGGGCAAGGTCCGGATCCGAAAAAGGAACTCATCCAGATCGAGCAAGATTC
>DASVRY010000047.1:0-2430 GCA_036388395.1 Chthoniobacteraceae bacterium | reverse complement strand
TATGCTTCGTCGTCGGTTGCGCTCCCCACTTCCAGAGCGGATCCGAGCTTTACCTGTGGGCCTTCAATGACGCCAAACCGCACCTCCGACTTCACCGTAACGGTGTAGTTTTTCGGGCTGCCTTCCGGTGAGCGCTCGATGAGGGCGACCGCATTACTGTCGATCTCACGAACAAAATAGGTAGGCCGCTTAGTTTTCCGCACTTCCCCGCCGCCGGAGATCACTTCGGTGACGCTACCTTCGTAAACGATGACATCGGCTCTGCTGAGCAGAGGAATGAGACCGCACGCGACGATGAGAAGAATTGATTTCATTAATTCTGTGTGGCCTCCGTGTAGCCTTTCGACTTCAAGATTGCTCCCACCCGGAGCACGGCGCCTTGGTAATCCTCCCCAGCGTCATTGGCTGCTTTGGTGACCGCTTCGTCCAGTTTCATCTTGATCTGCGCCTTCACACGAACTCCCTGGCCGCTCATCGAGCCGAGTGCGTGGCCGAACCCCGATAGGGTGAGTGGTATGTCTGCGGTCCGATTGCTCGCCACCGCGACCGTCGACTTCGTGCCGCGGAGGACACCGAACTCCCGCAGACCAGGCTCATTCCCTTCGGAGATGACAAGTAACTGCGAAACGCTATTTGGAAGAGAGAGAGTCGAAGTTATCTCGGGATCAGGGCTGTCAGATCGGTAGCGTCCGCCAGCCGACGTCCGGCCATACCACGTGGTGACGCTAAGACCCGCGGTGAGATCCAGGACGTAGTAAAGGGGTCGTGCTTCTTTGACCTGCCGACCCGTGCCTGTAACGGTCGTCGTCGCGACTGCTCGGTAGACGAGGACGTCAGCAGCTGCCGTGAGTTGGAAGAGGAAACAGATCGCCGTGCCGATGAGCCAATGTCTAGCCATGAAGGCGGCGACACTCTGCGACGACACGCCCGCTGTCAACGACCAGAAAACCCGCTTTAGGAATAGCGCCTACTGCTTGAGCAGCGGCCAGAAGAAGGGGAGCAGGAGCAGGACGACGGTGGCGAGAATGACCGTGAGGCCGGCGCCGACTTTCACGAAATCGATGAAGCGATACTTGCCCGGGCCGTAGACGAGAATGCATGACGGCTCGAACGGAGTGATGAAAGAGACGGAAGCAGCGAGCATGATGCCGATCGCGAAAGTACGCTCGTTGGCGCCGAGTTGTTGTGCCGCTCGGATCGCCACAGGTAGAACAACGAGTGCTGCAGCGGCATTCGACATCGGCTGAGTGAGTATGATGGTCAGTATGAAAAAGCCCGCGAGAATTGCCATGATCCCAAACGGCTCGAATGTATTCACCACGAGCGCTGCCAGGTATTCGGCGGCGTGGGTCTTCTCCATCGCTGCGCCAAACGCGGTCATCCCGCCGATCAACACAAGGAGTCGCCAATCGATGAACTCGTACGCGCGCTCGATGCTGATGCAGCGAAAGAGAATCGTGAGGACGGCGGCTGAGAGGAAAGCAATCGACAGCGGCATGAGCTGAAGGCCCCCGACGACGACTGCGGTGAGAAAAAGTAGCACGGTGTAGAGACCGCGCCGCGGGTGGTAGAGCGGCTCACTCACTGCGCCCAGAAGCGAGATGCCAGCGTGCCCACGGAGCGCTTCGACCCGTTCCTCTGGCCCCTGGACCAGAAGCAAATCGCCGATCCTCAAGATGGTGTCACCGACCTGCTCGCGGAGCGATTGGCCACTCCGATAGATCGCAAGGGCGGTGAGACCGTAGTATTGGCGGAAATTGGCATCGCGCAGCGTCCGCCCGACGAGTTCGCTCTGCGGGGTGAGCAGCACCTCGGCAATTTTTAGATCAGTGTTTTGCAACGCGAGATCACCGAAGGTGAACTCCGGCTTGATCTCGATGCCTTCGATCTTTTTCACCTTCATCAACGTCTCAGCCTTGCCCTCGACAAGGAGCGTGTCTCCTTCTTCGATAAATAGCCGCGAGTTAGGTAAAAGTTCATTCTCGCCGCGGATGATCTTTAGGATCCGGAACTCCAAAATGTTGAGATCCGATTCAAAACTCATCTGCCCAATCAGCGGAGAGTCAGGAAGCACGATAATCTCGCTGAGATACTCGCGCATGCCATAGTCGGCGGCCAGGCTCCCTTCCTTTTGTGCGGGCAGGAGGTGGCGGCCGATGAGCATCATATAGGTGATGCCGACCACGACGAGGATCAGGCCGAGCGGAGTGATCTCGAAGAGTGCAAGCTCCTGCATCCCGGAGCGTTTTAGATAGCCGCTCACGGCGACATTGGTCGAAGTCCCGATGAGTGTGCATGTTCCGCCGAGGATGGAGGCAAAGGCGAGCGGCATGAGAAGCTTTGAGGCACTCATCTTTGCGCGACGGGCGAGGCCCACCACGGGCGGCTGAAGCATCGCCGTCACGGTCGTGTTATTCATGAACGCCGAGA
>DASVRY010000046.1:0-21552 GCA_036388395.1 Chthoniobacteraceae bacterium | reverse complement strand
CGCGTCGGTAAAGCGGATCGGGAGCGTCTGGATCAATACTTCACCTCCATTCGCGATCTGGAAGACCGGATCAAGGTCGAGGCGGAGTGGATCGATCGGCCCAAACCAAAGATCGCGAAGCCGGACTTCGGCCAGGGCTCGCCACGCGACCGGATCGCAGGCGATGGTCGCGGCTATAGCGAATACACACGGCTGATGTTCGACATGGTCGCCCTGGCGTTCCAGACGGATAGCACCCGCGTAGTTAGCCATATTCCGCGCACCGAAGGTGACGAGGCGAAGACATTTAGCTATCTCACGAAGAGCAAATGGGATCTCCACACGCTCACTCATCATAACGAGCAGGAAGACAAACTCATCTTCTGGCGCGAGCTCGATGCGCTCTACATGGCTGAGTGGGCTTACTTCCTCGGCAAACTCAAGAGCGTGCCTGAAGGCTCCGGCACGCTGCTCGATAACACCATCGCCGCCTGGGGCACAACGAACGGCGGGCTTGGCGCGCATGATTCGAACCTCTTGCCGCTCATCCTCTGCGGTGGCTCCGCTCTAGGAATCAAACATCAGGGCCACCTCGTGCAGAAGGATGTGCCCTTGGCAAACGTCTGGCGCACCGTCGTGGAGAAAGTTGGTATGCCGCTGCCCGACGACTTCCAAGGCGGCCTGGCGAAGGGCATCATCAAGGAACTCGTTTAGACCTGGCGTCAAGCGAAGTGAGCGGTGGGTCGTTCTGATCCACCGCTCGCTGTACTGCACGGTAGGGAACAGTTAGGTTATTTGGCAGGGGCCTTAACTACAGCGTCTACCGCCGCAGCGGCGCGCTCTGCGACAATGGTTTCAACGGACTTGTTCTGGCTTGCGGCATAGTCTTCCAGCTCAGCAAGTTCCGGGAGGGAGAGCTTGATCTTGGCTTTCGTCTCGAAAAGTTCAGGCATGGCATTCCATTTAGCCTGGGCGGCGGCGAGTTGACGCTCATCCAGCCCGAAGGCGGCGAGCACGCCTTTCGCCATTAGCAGGTTGCCATAGATGTTCATGTGGACGCCGTCAGTGGTAAGCACGCGCTTGATTCCCGCTTTCTCAAAAGACGCCTGCTCGGCAGCCATGGCGGCGTTAACATCCGCCAAAGGGAGATTGCGAGCCTTCGCTATCTCGCGGAGGAAATTATTGTAGCCTGCAAGCTTCACGTTCGCAGCGCCCGTGACTGGGAGTCCGATCTGGGTCGCGGTGAGAACGACTACCTTTACCCCCGCGGCCTGGCAGCGGTCGAGGATCGCGGTGACGGCAATCTTGTAGTCTTCGAGTTCCACGGCGCGGTGCATGACGTCATTCACGCCGCAGCTGAGAGTCATCCACGTGGGCTTCTTGCTTAGGACGTGTTGCTCAAGGCGTCCGAGCATGTGTTGCGATGTGTTTCCACTCCAGCCCGCGGGAATCACGGTAACATCGATGCCTTGCGCAGCGAGGCCGCTGGCAACCAGGCGCACGTAGCCGCTCGGATCCTCTGCGCCAAAGTAGGTGGCGGAGTCCCTGGCAAATGCGCCTTGATACGTGATCGAGTCGCCGAGGAAAGCGATGGACTCACCGCTTTTAACGAGAATCTCAGCACCGGATTGAAGCGAGCTGAGGAAGAGGACGGCGGAGGTTGCGAGGAACGTTGCGATACGCATGGCAGGATGTCGATTCAGTCGATCAGAAGGCCGAAAGGGAAACCATATTGATCTTGGCTTCTGGTTGCCGCACCACGGATTGGCAGATCCAGCGGGCTGTTTCCGTCCTTCTTCAACTCTGAGGTCAAAGTTGGTCCGTGCCATTGGGGTGAAATTAACGTCCATTCTCGATCAGCAATGAAGCCTCTCGTTTCTGTCATCCTGTTGATTGCCGCAAGCCTTCTCCCAGCTTTTGCCCTGCCGGACGTAAAAGACGCAAAGCGCATTCTCTTCCTCGGGGACAGCATCACTTACGATGGAAATTACGTCACTGATGTGGAGGCGTGGTTACTCTCGAGCGGCGCGGCGGCCGAAGTAATCAACCTGGGGTTGCCGAGCGAAACCGCCGCCGACCTGACGTCGGTCGAGCAGGAGGAGTCGCATATCAAGCCATACGGCTTTCCGCGACCCACGGTCAGCGAACGACTGCAGCGCGTTCTCGAAAAGACCCGACCGGACTGGGTTTTCGCCTGCTATGGCATGAACGACGGCTCCTCGCTGCCGCACAACGAGGAAGGATTAACTCGGTTCAGCACCGCGGTGGAAAAACTCAAAGCCGCAGTCGATAATGCGGGCGTAAAGCGCTTCATCATGCTGACGCCGCCGATTCACGACGCCGGCCCCGGGAAGCCGCAAAGCCAGCACGACGCGATGCTCGCACGCTTTAGCCAATGGCTATTGTCCAAGCGGCGCGACGGTTGGGAAGTCATCGACGTTCACGGACCAATGCGCGCCGCTCTCGAAGAACGCCGCAAAGCCGAACCGGACTATCGCTTCGCTGGCGACGGTGTGCATCCAAACCGTGAGGGCCACCGCCTCATCGCCAAACAAATCATTGCGTATTTCTCCTCGTCGCAGGCCGCTAATGAAAGCTTCGAGCAGTCTTCCCATTTGGGCGCGGGCTTCCGAAAGCTGATTGCCCAGCGCGTGACGGTCATTAGAGACGCGTGGCTCACGGAAACCAAACACGCCCGGCCCGGCATCGCGGCTGGTTTGCCGCTCGATCAGGCCGAAACCAAAGTCCGGGAAATCAGCGCGTTGTTGCAAGAGCAGGCGGTGCAGCCTTTTCCCGGCACGAAATCGCAGTGGAACGGCTTCGAGCGCTACGACTTCCCAGTCGGCGAGGACAAGCTCTGCAGTGTGATCACTCCAGCCAATCCTCTACCCGGCAAAAGCTGGGCGTGGAAAGGCGAGTTTCTGGATGCCTTCCCGAAGACCGAGATCGAACTGCTCAAGCGCGGGGTGTATATCGTCTATCTGAGCGCGCCGAACTTGTTGGGTGCTCCCGAAGCGGTGCGCCACTGGAACCACGCTTATGCCGAGCTCACAAGGCGTTATGGCTTGGCAAAACGGCCTGCGTTGATTGGCCTTAGTCGCGGCGGGTTGTATTGCTACAACTGGGCGATCGCCAATCCCGACAAGGTGGCATGCATATACGGCGATGCGCCAGTCATGGACATCAAGAGCTGGCCCGGCGGTAAGGGGAAGGGGAAGGGCAGTCCGAACGATTGGGAGCTAGCCAGGAAGGTCTATGGCCTCAAAGACGAGACCGAGGCGTTGGCCTTTAAAGGTAATCCGACCGATAATCTAAAGTCGCTCGCCGAGGCGCGCGTTCCGCTCTTTCACGTTTACGGAGATGCTGACGACGTTGTGCCTTGGGAGGAAAATACCGGCATTGTCGCCGAGCGTTACAAGCAACTCGGCGGAAGCATCGAACTGATGGGAAAACCTGGCGTGGGCCACCATCCGCACGGTCTCAACGATCCGAGCCCGGTGGTCGAGTGGATCCTAAAGAACCTGCAAGCTGCCAACCGCTCACCTTGATCCAGTAGCGTCGGTCGGTGACGAATGCCAGAGAGGCCGATATGGAATGTGTGCTGAGTTTAGGTTTCAGCAGACATTTCCACCCTGCTCATCATCACTGCCTGGCCGCGAAGGATTGCCCGATCACCACGCACGGAGAGCTTTACAACACCGCCACGTTCGCTGGCCTGATATGCCGTGAAGTCTGTTTTTCCCAGCTTCCCCTGCCACCAAGGGCCAAGCGCGCAATGCGCCGAGCCGGTCACAGGATCTTCGTTGATCCCTGCGGCGGGAGCAAAGAAGCGAGAGACGAAATCCAACTCTGGCGACTCGCTGCGACAGGTCACGATAACGCCGCGCACGGGCAGCTTCGCCAGTGCGGTGAAATCTGGTGTGAGTGACCGCAGGGATTGTTCATCGGTAATTTCGACGAGGCAGTCCATTTCGTTGATTCCGGCGGACAGAACCTCACAGCCAAGTGCCGTGGCCAAGCCGTCGGGCACCGAGCACGGTCCACAGACCTTCGCCGGAAAATCCATCTCAATCCACCCACCGTCACGCCGGCAGGTGAGCCAGCCGCTGAGTGTATGGAAGCGCGCGGCTTCATCCGCCCTCAGCACGCCCGTTTCCCACAATGCGAAAGCACTGGCCATAGTGGCATGGCCACACAGCTTCACCTCAACTAACGGCGTGAACCAGCGCAGCGACCACCCGCGGTCGATCGGATGCAGAAACGCGGTCTCGGAGAGGTTCATCTCCCGCGCGACGAGTTTCATCCACGCTTCGTCGCGAGCCGTCTCGCTTATGCACACCGCCGCAGGGTTTCCGGTGAAGGGCTTGTGGGCAAACGCGTCGACGACGTGGATGGTGGTAGTCATGGACTGTTAATGACGACTTGAGTCTTGATCGAATTCGCAACGAAACACTGCTCGTGAGCTCGGCAGTGGAGGTTTACAACGTCGACCTTTGTTGGCCGTCGCTCGCCGCTCCAGCGGATAGTGGGATTAAGCGTGATCCTGCTGATCCACAGCACGCCTGCTTCGTTCCGGGTCATCTCACCGACTGCATCGTCCTCATAACTAAGCGCAGCAAATCCGGCGTCGATTGCCACGTGCAAGAACCAAAGAAGGTGACAGCTCGCCACCGAAGCGACAAAGGCCTCCTCAGGGTCCACAGAAGAAGCATTCGACTTGTTATGGATTCGGCGAATTGTGTTATTTTGCGGGAGCGCCTTTGACGACGGCCTTCACGGCATTGGTCGAGAGCTCTGTAACCATGTTTTCCGCTGACTTGTTCTGGCTCGCGGCGTGTGCTTCGAGTGCAGCGAGTTCTGGGAGTGAGAGTTTGATCTTGGCCGTCGCCTCGAAAAGATCCGGCGCCTGGTTCCACTTCGCCTGCACGGCCTCGAGTTGCCGTTGGTCGAGGCCGAAGGTGGCAAGCACGCCCTTGGCCATAACGAGGTTTCCGTAAATGTTCATGTGGACGCCGTCGCCGGTGAGCGCGCGCTTGATCCCTGCTTTCTCGAATGCAGCCTGTTCAGCGACCATGGCCGCGTTGAGATCGGCCAAGGGCAGATTGCGCGCCTTTGCAGTCTCGCGAAGGAAGGCATTGTAGTTCGCCAGCTTCACGTTTTCCGGGTTGGTGACGGGAAGGCCGATCTGGGTCGCAGTGAGGATGACGACCTTCACACCTGCCTGCTGACAGCGGTCGAGGATCTCGGTGATGTTCTTCTTGTAAGGCTCGAACTCCACGCCTTTCGCGCCGTGCATGACGTCGTTTACCCCGCAGCTCAGGGTCATCCACGTCGGCTTCTTGCTAAGCACGTCCTTGTCGAGGCGGGCAAGCATGTCATTGGACTTGTTCCCGCTGAGGCCGGCTGCGATCACGGTAACTTTTACACCTTGCGAAGCGAGGCCGCTCTCGACCAGGCGCACATAACCGCCCGGATTATTCCCGCCGAACTGCGTGATCGAGTCGCCGAGGAAAGCGATCGACTCGCCAGTTTTGACGAGGATTTCAGCGCGAGAGTGAAGCGTGCTGAAAAGGAAGACGGTGGAGGTTAAGAGCAGGGGTAGAATACGCATGGGAAGGAGGTCGGGGCCCAGTGAATCAAAAGGGCGAGTCCGAGCAACCCTTCTTTACGGTGCGCCGAAAAGGTCAGGCGTGAGCCACGCTACTGTGCAGATCGAGGAGCGAGCTTTGGCAGCAGCCGAAAACCGCGGGTCATATAGCCGTAGTATTCACGCTTGGGATAGTGATCGTTCACCCAGTCGCCGGAGTAGAGCATCCAGCCGGTGAGCCCATCCGCACCTAGCCATTTGGCCGGCAGGTGAGGGAGGTAGCATGCGTGATTGGGCCCGCCCCATGGCTCTTCGCGATAAACCAGTCCCCACGGACCCCACGGCGTCGGTCCTTCATAGATCTGCAGCTCAGTGCGTTTGTCCCACACTTTTGTCTCTGCGACTGTGGCATTCTCGAGGTGAGGGATGGTGTCGCTGAACACCGAGAGCAGGTAACGTTTGAGCGGAGCGTTATAGGTGATCTCCGAGTGCCCAACATGGCCAGGATCTCGGAAGATCGGCTTCGCGGCGTCCTCTGCCTTGGACCACTCAGGCGCATCCGCCTTTCCCGAGAAGAACTCCCACGCGGAACGCTCGAGAATCTTGTCGCGCGGCACCCGTGCTAGATAAAGATGGTCGCCACTTTCCCAGTTGGAGTCGTTGGAGACAGCATATACATAACCAGCGAGTTCCTCAGGCACGCCGGTGTAGCCGGGACCGAAGGCGATAAACTGCAGGTTGCCATAGTTCGGCCCAAGAAAGCGCGGGGTGTCTTTCTTCGGCACGTCACTCCACGTCTTCCCGCTGTCTCGCGATAAGATAATCCCGGGAATCCCGCCGTGCTTGGAATAGCGATCCACCGCAAGCATCTCTTCGCGCTTGGTGATATCCTTGCCTGCAAGTCGCCAATCGTAGTCGTAGAGGCAAACATAGAGATCCGTTCCCACCGCAACCGGGCCGCACATGTACCGCTGCATACCCGCTGGGGAGTGCTGGCGGATATCGAGGTCTCTAAACTGCGTGACGAGCTCAATCTTGTGATTGAGTGGCGTGCCTGTGATCCGGGAGAGACTTACATAGTAATCTTTCCCTCCAAAAAATTCGCCATCGCCATCCACCGAGTAAATGGAATCATCAGCAGCCCAGGTCTGCCAATGCATGTCGGATTCTATGCCCGGGTAGAGGTGCGGTTCGCTGGTCCACTCCAAACCCGCGAGAATTTCGCTCGGCGGGTAGGGCAGTGGCCGTAACTCTGCCGCCCCGGATGGGCTCCACAAGGAGACCAGGGATGCAAAGAAAAGTGAAGCAGGGCGGGTCATGTTCATCAGTGGGGGGGAGCTGCTGCTTTAGCGATTCGGGATCTCGTTGAGCGTATAGTAAGCGACGGGGTGCAGGAGCGGCTGTGCTTCCGCGGACCGAAGCCCATCCAGGTGCAGCTCGTGGATATGACCTTTCGTCAAAGGTGAGATGACTAGGCGCACGCTGCGTCCATCCGCGCTCGGCACGGCGGAAGTGATCTTTGGAATCACTTCGTCCACTTCCGGGCTGCCGTATTTGGAACGGTAAATGTAGGTAAACTCGCGCATTTTGTAGCTTGCAGGATCACTGGCGGTTTTCGCATCGACCGGATGCGTGAAGGTCAGCTCGAAACCATCCGGACGCGCACGCATTTCGTGGATCTCGAACGGTACTTTGCCGGTCCAGTCCACGCGCTCGAAGCACATTGGTTCACCGCCTCTCGCGCCCCAGCCGCGGTCTGCTCCGCCGACGAAAAGCTGGCCTTTGTCAGAAATGCGCCCGGCGATTAGACCGGACTTGAAGCCTTTCAAGAACGGAATCACGACGCCCTGACGGATGCCGTTTACCGTCTCCAGGAAGACACGCGAGATATTCGAGTGGCTCTGGTCGCCGACGAAGATCTGCTTCGCGAACGGGCCGAACTTCCCTCCGCTGAGATCTGCGGCAATGAAGCTGGCGGAATTTCCGATCTTCCCGTGAACGAGATATACCGCGGGCGGGAGGAGTTCCTTGATGCGCGCCCGCTCCGTGACCATCCGGCTGTCGTCGTTTGGCTCCACGGGACGCGGCCCCATATTCGGCGCCTCTGGATACCAGGAGTTACCTGCAGGGTGACCTTGGAACGAACCCGGCACCAGGTGCTGCAGGGTGGAAGAGCCGTGCCATGGGCCTTCGTTGTCTGTATAGTAGACATCGCCTTCCGCATCGAAGCCAATCCCACCCGGCGAGCGGATGCCGCTGCACGTCGGGACGAGTGCGCCATCTGGTTTAACCCGGAGCGCCCAACCGCGGAACCGCGCCTCGCTGGTAAAAGAGCCGGTCAAGCAAAGCGCGACCCAAAGATCGCCGTTCTTATCGAACCGCGAGCCGAACGCATACTCGTGCCCATCGGGAGTGACACCCCACGCGTCAGACACGACTTGATAGGTGTCGGCGACGGCATCGCGACTCTTGTCCTGCACCCGCACGACCTCCGCACGATCGGTGGCGTAGAGCGCCCCGTCTTTATAGCCGAGCCCTAGCACTTCGCGTTGACCTGTGGCGAACAGCTTATAGCGGACGGCACTCGCGTCACCGGTAACGTCGCTTGCAACGAAGATGTCGCCCCGGCGGGTGCCGAGCGCGACCTTGTCATCCGGCAGCAATTCCATCGAGCCGACCTCAATGAACATGTCGCGAGCGATGGGAAAGCTCGTGATTTTGTAAAAGTCCGACTCTTTGGCTGACTCTGCAGCCGCAAGGGCGGCCGAGTAGGCCAGGACGGAAAGGGCGATAAGAAGCTTCATGGAAAAGGAGAGGCGAAAACTAATGGGCATGGTGCCCGTGGCTGATCTTCCAGGCGTATGTCACCCGGATTTCTTTCTGCGCCGGAACGACAATGCCGTTCCAGGCAATACGGCCACCTTGAACCGAGACGCTGATCGGCACCCGGTCGATGACCATATCGAAACCTTCCGGGGTGCTCACCAGGTTGTGGCCGGTCGCTGCGCGGAACGAGGCGTCTGCAGGGATCTCCCCGTCGATGCGGGTGATCCGGATCAGCTTTGAATCATCGGCGGTTGCTCCTTTCGTTACCTCGAAATAGTCACTGACGTTCAAGTTTTTCCACGTGTAGTGGAAGGTCGGGTGGAGCTTCTCGTCGAGCGTGTAACCGCGCCATTTGTAGTCAGGCGTTCGCTCACCCTCTTTTTGGATGATGGGCCACTTTGCGTCTGGGCTGGTGAGCTGGGCAAACGGCAGGGCTCTTTCGCCAGTTGGTCGCGTCACGTCGTAGCCAAACGGGTGCGTCTGCATGCCGCCGCGCGAGAGCCAGTGGTGCCGCGTGTCGACAAATGCTCCGCGCCACGTCATGGCAAGGTTCATCCATTCCGCACTCCAGGCGATATTTACTTGGCCTGGATAGCCCACCATGATGCCACGCTGCCCTGCACCAACGATATGGTTGCGATAGATGACCGGTGTCTTCCCTACGACGAGCGGCAATGGGGGAGATTCACGGGGCGGGGGACGGCCACCATTGAGAAAGGCTGGGTGAACCCAGGTGGATAGAGGCGTCAGGCCGAACTCCTCGCCCTCCCAAGCCACGAACAGCTCTGCCGGGCCGGTCCCCTGGAAATACTCCACCCGCAACTCGTGCTCGCCCGCCTTCAGCTTCTTCCTCGTGTCATGCACGATGGTTGAGTCGTGGCTCGTGCCATCACTCATGATCTCTTCACCATCGAGGAAGACTTTCCCGCCATCATCGCTCGCAAAGTGGAAGCGGTATTCGCCGTCCTTCGGTGCACGAATCTTGCCTGTATAGACGACACCGAAATTGTTCCGGTAATCGTCCAGCTTGATCTCGATCAGGTTGCCTGGGAGGTCGCCTTCGCGGAAGAGCGTCTGCTTGGAAAAGTCGGGCGCCCATTTGAAGTCGCCCAGATACATCGCGAATTTCAAGCTGCTGAATTGCGGCCCTCGCGGGAAGATCTTTAGCCGCCCTTGCATCGTCATGGCATGCCCGGGAAAGGTGCAGACGTAGGGATAGACCCCCGGCTTCTCTGGCGCCCTCAAGAGGAGTTCATCCTTCTCCTTTGGCCGGAGCAGTTTCGAGTGCACCCAAAGGCGCGGATCCTCGGGGAGCCAGTCGCGCTTCAGCGCCTCCTCCGGCTTTTCCATCTGCTTGTTCGAGACTTCGACCACGTCCGTTCCTGGGTGGAAGAAGACGAGATTGTGCGGCATGTCATCCGGATTCTCGAAGACGATCTTCACCTCTTCGCCCGGCTCCATCATCAACTCGTTCAGGTCGTAGCGCATCTGCGCTGGCAGAGCCTTGATCGTGATGATCCGCGGCTCCGCAGCTGACGCGGCCGACATGCCGAGGCTGAGGCTGAGGAGCGCGGCGAACCCGGGAAGTAGAAGACGGCTCGACATGGGGAGGAATTTGGAGCTAGGCGAGGTGATCACGGCGCTTTCGTGGCCTCTTTTTTCATCGCCTCCACGCGCTCGTTCCACTTGGCGAGTTCCTCTGGCTTCGCGCGATTCGTCGAGATGATCTCCACGCCCGGGAGCGCCGCTTTCAGCTTCGCGAGGTCTTCGTCCTTATAGATGCTCCACTCGAGACTCACTTTCTTCAATCCCTTCAGCGCGGTCAGATGCGAGAGCCCATTCTCGTAAGGCAGCACCATGTCGTTGAGCAGTAGTTCGCTCAGATTCTTCAGCGGCGCGAGCATGGCAATGTCCTCAGCGGAGAAGCGCTTTGGATCGAAATGGGGATTGAGCGAGAACTTCTCGAGCAAAGGATTCTTCTTCACGAGGAGCGGCAGCGAGGCGCGCGTGTTCATCGTGTGATAGATATTGATCGCCCGCAGATGCGGCATCTCCGCGAGGTATCCGACGCTCTCGTCGTCGATGCTCTGCATCCCGCCAAACTCGACCGACTTGAAGTTCTGGTTTCCCTTCAGCGCGAGGAGTCCCTTGCCCTTCATTTCCTTCGGCCCGTGATGAACGCCAAGATGCCGAAGTTTAGGCAGCTTCGAGAGCACCGTGAGGCCTTCGTCGGTGATCGTAGAGCCATTGACGAAAAACGTTTCCAGATCGGGTGCGGCTTTGACCAGTTTCGCGAGCACGGCATTATCGACTCCCTCACCTGTTCCGGAAAGTTCGCGCACCTCGCGGAGTGCGGCGATATTCGCGATGCTCGCGTCGTCGAGAACCTTCACCTTTCCAAAATCGACAGCGTAGCCACTGGGATTGCGCTTATGGACTTTGAAGCCGGCGGCCTCGAGCTGGGCAGCCTGGGGCGGTATGTCCTGCGCAGCAGAGAGGCAGGTCGCGAGCACGAGAGCGGAGAAGGTAGTGCTAAGGAGGGAGTGGCTTTGCATCGGTTGTGGACCCAGCGTATGGAGGCGATGCGTTGCCCGGCGAGGGGATCTCGATCCGACGAAAGTCTAACTAAGAATGCGTTTGCTACTCCTTTTGGGGGTGTCACTGTAAACCTGTCTGCTTCTCGGTCACGGGGCAACCCGCGGGCGTCCAGTTGCAGGCAGTCTACCTACCTACCCCTCCAAAATGAAACAACTGATCTCTCCCCGCCGAACCTCCGGCGTGATTCTAGCTTCCGCCATCGGCGCCCTCGCCCTGGCGTTCACCCCTGCAGCCTCCGCTGCCACGAACATCGCCTTCAATAATGATGCCGAATTTTCTTTCACCGGGCCAGCGGTGGTTGGTGACTCGGGGGACACTTGGTTTCAATTTACAACTGTGGATGCCGGTCCGATTCTAGTCGGCGATGGAATCTCTGTCACCGTATCCGGATCCGACGGTGCGTTTTATGGCGGGGATTCACTTACCGGTTTTGAACCAATTACTAAAGACGAAATCTACTCGGGAGGGACGCTAACGATCACCCTTTCAGGTCTGGTTATCTCACAGAGTTACAACATTACCGGCATTGCCAGCGTGGACAATTATTTCGACGAGGGTGGCGATGGTGGCAACACCAAGACTTTTACCGCCACAGGCACGAATACCGTGTCTAACACGCTCTTCAATAATAGTAGCGTCGACACATTCCAAGACGGTGTGAATTACCGGACGTTGGCCGGGGTTCAACCCACCGCTGGCGGAGTGATCACTTTGACGCTTAAAACGGATGTTTCGTTAAACGCGCTTCAGATCGTTGCTGTTCCCGAGCCGACTTCAGTTCTTCTCGGTCTTGTTGGTGTCGGGATGATCGGCTCGTTGCGGCGTCGCAAAGCCTAACTGTTCTGCAGGCGCTAAGCGCGTCTCGAAGTTAATCAACACTGGGCGAACCCACACGGGTTCGCCCAGTTTCGTTCCGGGCGACGCAGATTACATGGAGTTCAGGACAAGGTTTTGGTCCACGCGAAGAGGATTCTCACGCGCGTGAGGATCGAGTTGTTGGCACCGGCGGAAACAATAGCGCGACAGCCGCTACACGTGCCGAGGTGGCGACGCCGCGTTACTAAACGCTGCGGCCTGAGCAAGCCGCATTCGGTGGAGCGTCAACTGGTGCGGGCCAGAGTCCGACATTTCTGGAGCAACCTTTGATGGCGATGTTCGTGTGGCGCGCATTCTCTGGGTACGCCAAAAACGCTTCCCATGCTGCGCTTTGCGCGATTAGCTAGCGCACCTAATTCATGGAGTCCGACCCCGCCGCAAATCTCGAGACCGAGATAGACCTTCTCCGTCGCACCGGGCTGGGGGATCGCCAGAGTTTTGAGCAGCTTTACGAGCGCTTCTCCGGGGTGCTTTTTTCCACGGCCTATCGGGTGCTGAACAACCCGGAAGCCGCGGAGGATGTGCTCCAGGATGTCTTCATCCAGATCTGGGAAAAGGCGCCGCTCTATGACCCGGAGCGCGGCAAACCGCTCACCTGGGCGGTGACGCTGACGCGGAACAAGGCCATCGACCGGCTCCGCTCAGTGCAACGGCGCAATCGCCTGCAGGATGAGGTGGAGCAGGAGGCGCTGAGCTTCGAGCAGTTTGATGAGCGGAACTCCCTCGATGCGGTGGAGTCGATCGAGAAGGGAAAGCTGGTCCGAGAAGCAATCAAAAAGCTGTCTCCGGATCAACGTCAGGCGATTGAGTTGGCGTTCTTTTCCGGGCTCACGCAGACGGAAATCGCGGAGCGGCTGGGGGAGCCACTCGGGACGGTGAAGGCGAGGATCCGCCGCGGGATGATGAAGCTGCGGGATGTGATCTCGCCGCAACTGTAGGGTGGGGAGCAGGGAACGGTATCGGCTGAGAGGTTCGGAGATTCCGTGCGCGGCGGAGATGCCTGCGGCGATGAGCCGAGGCTTCGCGAGACAGCCGAGCGGGCGGAGGTGGGGAGGCAACTGATACGTCGAACATCGAACGTTCAACATCGACATCGAAGGCAGAGTCGTCCCCTGTCCTGGTGCGGCCACCAACTACCAACCACGCTACGGCTTCTTCGCCGTGCTCTGGATGTAGATCTCGCGGAGTTGCTTGAAATCCACCTCGACCGGAGAGTGTGTCATCAGGTCGACTCCGCGGTTGTTCTTCGGGAAGGCAATCACTTCGCGGATGCTCTCCGCGCCCGCAAGCAGCATGATGAGCCGATCGAGGCCGAGCGCGATGCCACCATGGGGAGGGGCACCAAAGCTGAATGCTTTCAGCAAATGACCGAACTTGATTTGTTGCTCCTCAGCATTCACGCCGAGCGCTTCGAACATCTTCGCCTGCAAATCGCGCTCGTGGATTCGAATCGAGCCGCCGCCGAGTTCCACGCCATTTAGCACCACGTCGTAGGCGACAGCGCGCACGTCCGCGTATTCGCCAGCTTCGAGCTTCGTCAAATCGTCTGGGTGTGGGCGGGTGAAAGGGTGATGCACTGCGACCCACTTGTTGTCTTCGGGGCTGAAGGCCAGCAGCGGGAAATCGACGACCCAGAGCAGGTTCAGCGCTTCGCTGCCTTCGTTGAGCTTGAGTAGCTCCGCGCAGCGCAGCCGCACACGTCCGAGCACTTCGCACACGGGGTCGCGCTTGTCGGCGCCAAAGAAGAGCACGTCGCCCTCTTGGAAATCCATGCGAGCGCCAAGCGCGGTCTTCTCCGCGTCGCTGAAGAACTTCACGATCGGCGACTCCCAAGTGTCGAAGGTTCCGGCCGCACCGCCGGCTGACCACTTGATGTATGCGAGGCCCTTGGCGCCGAGTTCCGTTTTCACCCACTCCTCCCACTTCTTCAGTTGCTCCTTGCTGAGCAACGCCGCAGCGCCTTTTGCATTGATCGCCTTGATCACGCCGCCGCCATCCATGACCGAGCGGAAGACCTTGAACTGCGAGTCCTTGAACGTCTCGCCAAGGTCGGTGATCTCGAGGCCAAAGCGAGTATCTGGCTTGTCGGAGCCGTAGCGGTCCATCGCCTCGCGGTAGGTCATGCGCGGGAACGGCCTGGGAATTTCCACGCCTTTCGCCTCGCGGAAAATGCGCGCGAGCAATCCTTCGATGAGCGTCTGGATCTCCGTGTCCGTGATGAACGATGCCTCGACGTCGATCTGGGTAAACTCCGGCTGCCGATCCGCGCGCAGATCTTCGTCGCGGAAGCACCGGGCGATCTGGAAATACTTCTCGAGCCCGGCGACTTGGAGGAGCTGTTTGTACTGCTGAGGCGCCTGCGGCAGCGCGTAGAAGGCGCCGGGATTGAGCCGCGACGGCACGAGGAAATCCCGCGCGCCTTCGGGTGTCGGATTCGAAAGGATCGGCGTCTCGATTTCGAAGAAGCCGGCTTCATCGAGATAGTCGCGCGTCGTCTTTGTGACCCGGTGGCGCAGCTTGAGATTTTGGGCCATCTCGGCTCGGCGCAAATCAAGATAGCGGTAGGTCATCCGCAGATCCTCGTTGGCGACTTTCGAGTCGAGCGGGAAAGGAGGCACGTCGGATTTGTTCAGCACCGTCAGCTCGCTCGCGATCACCTCGATCTCGCCGGTCGCGAGGCGCGCGTTTTCAGTTCCGGGCAGGCGGGCTGCCACGGTTCCGTGGATTTGGATCACGTCTTCGCTGCGCAGGGCGTGGGAGGCCTCGGAGACTTGCGGGTGCTCTTCCGGGCGGAAGACAACCTGCGTGAGGCCTTCACGATCGCGGAGATCGATGAAGATAACGCCGCCATGATCCCGCCGCGAATTCACCCAACCGGAGAGCGTGACGGTCTGTCCGATATCGGGCTGGCGAAGCTGGTGGCAATGGTGGGTGCGGTACATGGCGGGCGCGGAATGTAACCGGAAATAAATGCGAGGGGAGAAATATTTGCGCGATCAAGCCCCAGCTTGCCCTTGGTGGGCCGACGCCGACCTTGATCCGATAGAACGAAAGCCTTGCGTCTGTCACGGCTTCCGCGCACGAATGGAAGGCGACCCATCTCTCTCTATGCGCCTCCAGCTCTTGTGTCTCGCCATGTTGATTGCGGCCCCTGGTCTCCGAGCGGAGGAGGAAGTTCGCTCCGTTCAAGAGGAACTCCGGCGTCGAAACCTTTACTTCGGCGATATCGACGGGCGCCGCACGCCGGAACTCGAGCAGGCTGTGAAGCGCTACCAGAAGAAGAAAGGCTTCTCCACCAGCGGTCGTGAGGACCGGGAAACGCTGCGTTCGCTGGGCCTTGTTCAGCGCGCACCGGATGAGCCTTTGCCGAAAGCCGTCGAGTGGCCATCTGAACCGGTGCTCAAGAGCGACGCCGTGATCGACGTGGATCGCGAAGCGGTGCGAATTGCCGAGGAGACCGGCGTGGCGCCAGAGGCGGTGGGTGCCGGCGCAACCACTGAACTCCCGGCAGCTACGACCACGCGTGGCAAGGTCCGCCAGGTCGCGCTGAAGCGGAACGGCAGCCGAATTGCAGCTGTTCAGCCCACGGCGACTTCCGCGTCTGCGTCTGGTTCGACTCCCGGTCGGAGACTTTCCCGCAGCAAACGTGGTCAGGATCAGCAGGTTCAGCCCGGGGAGATTCGGGAATACGTGAACGAGTATCTTCGTGCGATGAGCCGCGGAAAGGTGGACGAAGAGCTGGAGTTTTATGCCGATCGGGTCGCCTACTATCGCAATGGCGTGATCGATCGCCGTATCGTGGAGCGCACGCTGCGCGATTACTATAAGCGCTGGCCAAAGCGGAGCTACAAGCTCGGGCCGGCTGTTGAATTTGCCCGCCGCCCAGAGAGTGGCGAGATCCTCGTAGTGTTCCGGGTTGACTTCTCGTTGAAGAATGGGCGCAGAAAAGTCGAGGGACAGACGGTGAATCAGTTCATCATCAACGCTGCCACGTCTGATCCGCGCATCGTCTCGGTCCGCGAAGAGCGGGTCCGAAGCTAAACGGCCAGGCAGCAGTTGGTTCGCGCGACGCCGGCGCGAATCTTGCAGCAGGAGAACTGCGCCGGAACCACCTTTTTGGTGGTCTGAGGCGATTGGATGATGGATGCGCACCAGGTCTTGCGCCGAAAGACCTGCCGCGGGCCGATGAAAGTTCAGACCAAAATTCTCCTTCTGCTACTGCTGATCGTCCTGACGTTCGTCGGTGGATTGATCGCCGTTCGGCTCTACGAAACGCGAAAATTCCAAAAGATCGCGGTCGACCGGGCTCATGAGCGGAATCGGATGTTCGACGAGTTCCTTGGCGATCGGGGTGACAAGCTGAAGGCGCTGGTCGAGGATTCCACTGCGTGGGATGCGATTGTCCGCGCCATTGCCGCCGGCGACGAGGAATGGGCGGAAGAGAATGTCAGCTACGGGCTGCTGACCGAGTCACACGCGAACGCCGTCTGGGTTTATCGGCCAGACCGGACGCTGTTTTTCTCGCGAAACAACCACTACACCGAGGGACTGCGCGACCTGCCGGTGCCGCCGCAGGCGTTCGATCAGCTCTTCAAGAAAGAACGATCCTGCCATTTCTTTGTGCAGGGGCCGAAGGGGTGGATGGAGGTGCGAGGCGGCACGGTTCACCCGTCGCTTGATCGACAGGGCGAGACTCCGGCGCAGGGCTACTTCTTTGCCGGCCATACATGGATCGATGAGAACGTCCGCCGGATGGCGCTCTTTACCGGATATACGATCCGGATCGTGCCGACGACCGAGGATGCACCAGCTCCGATGAGCGAGGAAGAGCGCGGTCTGATCCGCTTCGCCCGCACCGTCCGCGGGTGGGACGGCAGGCCGGTTGCGCAGATTCGGGTCGAGCACGATTCGCCGATCATTCGGGAGCTGAATCGCGCCAGCGATCGTCTTTTTATCGCCCTGATGATCTTTGCCGGAGTGCTGCTCCTCGTGGTGGCGGTCTCGCTTTTCCGCTGGGTGCGTCGACCACTTTCGATCATTTCGAAAAGCCTCGAGTCGGATAAACCGGAAGCGCTCGAGGTTCTGCGAAAAGAGCGCACGGAATTTGGAAAACTGGCGGATCTCATTCTGGGTTCCCGCAGTATCGAGGAGAAGCTCCACAAGGCGGAGGAGGAGCTTCGCCATTCCCAAAAGCTCGAGGCCGTCGGGCGGCTTGCCGGCGGAATCGCGCATGACTTCAATAATCTGCTCACGGCCATCATCGGCTATTCGGAGCTCCTGCAGGCGCGACTCGCGAACGATGAAACCGGTCGGGACCACGCGCGTCTTATCCACAAAGCAGGCGAGCAAGCCGCGGCTCTCACAAAACAGCTCCTCGCGTTCAGCCGGAAGCAGCTCCTTCAGCCGAAGGTGCTCGATCTCAATCGACTCGTGCTCGAGATGGAAAAGCTCCTCCAGCGCGTGATCGGCGAGCACATCCGCATCGTGCTCGAGACGCAGGCGGGCGATGCGCGGGTGCTGGCGGACCCGAACCAACTGGAACAGGTAATCCTGAATCTTGGCGTAAATGCCCGCGATGCGATGCCTCGCGGCGGGACGCTGACGATCACTACGGTGGACCTCCACTACACGGCCGAAGATTTGCAGAAGCGTGGGGACGGTCTCGAGCCGGGAAATTATGTGGGCCTAAAGGTGAGCGACACTGGATCCGGTATGAACACCGAGACGCAGGCGCGGATTTTCGAGCCGTTCTTCACGACCAAAGGACCGGGCAAAGGAACGGGTCTCGGTCTGGCGACCGTTTACGGGATCGTGAAGCAGAGCCGGGGCGGGATCAGCGTGGAAAGTGTGCTGGGGAAGGGGAGCACCTTTTGCATCGAGCTGCCGCTGGAAGAGAGCGAGGTTGAGGCCGCTCGTCCGGTGCCGGTTCCAATCGAACGCACGCGCAAATCGGAGACGATTCTGGTCGTCGAGGACGAGGAGGTGGTCCGGATGCTCGTTTGTGCGGTGCTCACAGATGCCGGCTACGAGGTGCTCTGCGCTAACGGTCCGCTCGAGGCATTGGAGATTGTGCGTGCGCGAACCGCACCGATCGATCTGCTTGTGACGGACGTGGTGATGCCAGACATGCACGGCCCGGTTTTGGCGCGAGAACTCGCTCCGCTCCAGCCGGACATGAAGGTGCTCTACGTCTCCGGGTACTCGGAGAATGACATCAGCGACCAAGGCGTGGTTGATCCTGATCTGGACGTGCTGCAGAAGCCATTCACACACCAGAGCCTCGTCCGGAAGATCGGCGAGCTTCTCAATGCGGAGGAAGCGGAGCCAGTTGAGGAGACGGTGCAGACGTAGACTTCCGCGTCTGATTCTTCTTCCAATCCGGTCATCCTGAGCGGAGCGCCGCTTTGGGCGCGCAGTCGAAGGACCCCGTGGACGGTCCGGCAAGACGTTGCTGCCGGGCTGACTGTGCTGTGCGTTGCGATATGTGACGTCGCTCGCGAGCGCGGCGGGGTCCTTCGACTGCGCTTCGCTCAGGATGACTCCGGGTGCGGGGTGAAAATATCAGCGTGCCCCGGACGCTTTGCGGGTGACCTTCTTCCGCACCCGTTCTCCAAGAAGATCGAGCAGCGTGACCAAGGCGAAGACGAAGATGAGCACCGTGGCGAACTTCGCGAGCTGGTAATACTCCATGTAGGAGTGGATGAGCACGCCCAGGCCGCCAGCGCCGACATAGCCGATGATCGCTGCTGAGCGGATGTTGTACTCAAGCATCCAAAGCGAATAGCTCCAGACAAGGGGGCGCGCATGTGGCCACACGCCGAATTGAAAGGCCTGAATCGTGCGCGCACCCAACGCCCGCAACGCCCGGGCGACATCCATGTCGACAGATTCAAACGCGTCGCTGAAGAACTTCCCCAGATAGCCCATGCTATAGAATGTGAGCGCGATCACGCCGGCGAGGGGATTAGCGCCGACAATCGCAACCGCGATCAATGCCCAGATCAGGCTCGGGATCGTGCGGATGCCGTTCATGATCATCCGCGAAGTGAAGACCAGCCAACGGGGCGAAAGGGTCTGCGCGCCGGCTAGTGCGAGCGGGAGCGAAAGGATGATCGCGAAGAGGGTGGCGACCAGCGCGATCTGAATGGTTTCTCCCAGAGCCGCGAGCACCTGCCCGGTGACCGAGAAATCCGGCGGCAGGAAGCGGCCGAGGAAATGGCCGAGATTCCCGAGATAATCCAGCTCACGGCCCGAGCCGCGCAGCACTTTGAACGACGACAGCGCCGCCAGCAGGAAGAGCAGCAGCGTGATGTTCAGGACGTTCAACCGTTCATACCACGGCAGCTCGTGGAAGGGCGGCGCTTCGGGACGTGGGGTGAGAGGCCGCGCCTCGGGATCGACCGGCGGCGGCTCAACCATGGAGCGCGCGGATCTTCCAGCCTTCGGGATCAAGCGGGTTCAGGCTGAGCGCAAAATCGGCAAAACGTTCGACCAACGCAGCATCGTGCAGCACGCAGATGATGGTGCGTTGATGCTCGTGGGCGAGGCTTCGCAGCAGACCGAGGACCCGTCCTGCGAGGTAGGCATCGAGCTGCGACACTGGTTCATCTGCCAGAATGATTTCCGGCTCCTGGAACACCGCTCGGAGCAGCGCGGTCCGTTGCTGTTCACCACCTGAAACCTCAGCCGCCCGCCGATGCACATAGGTGCCAAGGCCGAGGTCGACGAGCAGTCGGTAAGCTTCCTCTTTGTCGCCCCGGGGAAAATGCAGCAGCGTCTTCCACCAAGGGTAACGTCCCAAACGGCCACAAAGCACATTGCGGAGCAGCGTGCTGTTCAGGCTCAGCGCGAAATGTTGAAAGACGATGCCGATGCGACTCTGGTAGGATTTCGGCTCGTGAGGGCATCCTGCTTTGCAGCAGTAGCTGAGCTGACCCTCGCTCGGGGTGAGCAGACCGGAAAGGCACGCGAGCAGGCTGGATTTCCCTGCGCCTGATGCCCCGACAACCGCGACAACTTTGCCGCGTGGCACTTCCCACGACAGGTTGCGGAAGAGCCAGCGATCGTTCCGCTGCAGCCCGAGCGACGAGATCGTGAGGTGCGATGGAGGAGCCGCGACCATCGGATCGGATTACTTTCCGCCGAGGAATTCGATCGCTTCGCGCAAGCTGGCGAGGTGCTCGTCTGCGCCCACCTTGATGAGCTGCGAGGTGAAGAGCTTGTCGCGCAGTTGGGTGCCGTCACCTTCGTTCAGCGAGAGCAGCGCCTTTTCCAGGAGGCTCCTGTCGGACTCCGAAATGGAGGAGCGCACCGCGATGACGTGGGTCGGCACGGGGCCTTGATCCTGGAGCTTCCGCAGCTTTGCGCGTTGTTCGGCCGTAAGGTGCTTATCTTTATCCAGGACGTAATAGCTCACTGCCGCCGCTTCCGCCTGACCAGCGAAGACCCGCTCGATCGCGGAGACATAGCCGCTGCCGTAGAAAATGTTACCGGCGCCGAAGAACTCTTCGGGGTTCGGCTTGGAGACGAGGCCTTTCTGCTTCAGATCCCACATCGGGATCACGAAGCCGGAGGTGCTGGTCTTGCTCGCAAAGGCGACTGGTTTGCCGCGGAGATCGGCAATGCTTTGGTATGGCTTCTCCTTTAGCGTGACCCAATAGCTGCGGTAGGAATTCTTCCCGTCGATCTGCCCGGCGAGGAGCACGTCCGCCGCCTTGGCTTTCTTCGCGTTGATCGTGTCCGTGGCACTGAGGTAGCCGAGATCGATCGTGCCATTGGCGAACCCTTCAATGATCACCGCAGAACTGAGCGGCACGATCACTTCGACCGGCTTGCCGAGCTTGCTGGAGAGATATTCCTGAAGGCTCTTCCGCTCCTGCAGCATCTGCTCAGGGTCTTTGTCTGGCTTTAGCGCGACGACGACTTTGGCGAGCGAGATGGCATCCGCGGCTTGAGCAGGCGCAACGGCGGCGCCGAGGCAGAAGGCTGTAGCGATGAGGAGCGAAAGGGGTTTCATGAGCCGTCCAGCTTACTGAGACGCATTCTCAATGCAAGCACCACGGCTGTATGTTTGTCCACTTTTGGCCGTGCGGATGACCGTCTCCCGGCCAACTCCGGCTCGACTAATCCTTCAGCAGTGGCTTGCTCCGCCGGCCTCGGCGGAAGACCGTGCGGGCATCGGGAAGCGACATTCCTTCGATGAAGTACGCGGTGGCTGCCCTGCCAACAGCATAGGTCCCGCCAGCCGCAACAGCGCTCGAGACCGCGCTACCCCAGATTGGCACGAGACGAGCCGCGGCGCGCGCTCCTTCGCGCAGCACCAGCCCAGCGCCGATGTTCGCGCCGAGCGCCCCCATGAACTCACCCGCAAGCCGCGGGCTCATCTCGCGTCCGCTAATGTGCATGATGCTGCCGACCAGCGATGCCTGGATGGAAGTAAGAATGGGGAAATCTGCAAACGGGATCGGTTGCGCTCCAATGGCGGCCGAGATCGCGGTGGCCGATTTGATCACCACCTGTGAAATCTGCTTTTGCAGCTCCCGGTTTCCGGAGAGGCGTGCCATTTCGAGCTGCGCTTCACCTGGCAGTTCCACGGCGATCCGCTCTGCGAGCCGCTCCGGATCCGAGAGGGTAATCGTGCCGAGGAGTCGATCTGCGAGCGGTGCGGAGCTGTGGAGCGCGGTGTG
>DASVRY010000045.1:0-1854 GCA_036388395.1 Chthoniobacteraceae bacterium | reverse complement strand
GGGTTCTTCCATCCCGTCGTGCCACATGGCAAGGCTCGCATCCGCACCCAGATTAGCGCCGCGCATACTCGCGCGGATCTGGAGTTTGCCATCGAGCAATTCACCGCCGTACGGTGCGAACTGAATCTCTAACCTGCATTTCGCAGGTCAGAACAGCTCGCCTTGGCGAACCGGGGCCGGTGCTGCGCTCGCTGCTGGCTCACTTACAGCGCCGGTGTTTACCGCAGTTGCTTCCGCTTTGATCTCGTCCATCAGCGACTTAAACTCGCAGCAGCCGAGTTCCGCGATCAACTCCTCGTAGCGCGGACGGAGCGCGAGCTCGTCGAGCGGCTTTGGCAGCGGGAGATCTTTGTCGAGCCGGACCATCTCGCGGTTCTGCACGATCTGCTCACGAGCAGCGCGGAGCTTTTCCCGCATGCGCTCATTTTTCACCGCTTCCGGATTGGCGAGGATCGCATCAAGGCTGCCGTGTGTAGCTAGGAGATTAGCTGCTCCTTTCGCCCCGAGTCCGTCCACTCCTGGGATGTTGTCGACGGAGTCGCCAATGAGGCTCAGCACCTCGCCAATCTGCTCCGGAGTCACGCCCCATTTGCGCCGCACGGCCTCTTCTCCCAGTAAAGCGAAGGTGTCCTTCGGTGTCGCAAAGTCGGTTTTATTCGTGGTGTAGACTTTCACCTTTTCATCCACGAGCTGGAAGAGATCCTTATCGTTCGTCGCGAGCACCACCTCGTGTCCGAGCCCGCGCGCGGCGCAAGTATAGGAAGCCATGAGATCATCTGCTTCGGTGTCCCGCAGCCCGAGACTCGCGAAGCCGAGCAGCGGCACGATTTTTTGGATAAACGTGAGCTGCGGCTTCATCTCATCCGGCATCTCCGAGCGCGTTCCCTTGTAAGCGGGCTGCAGCTCCGTGCGGCGCAAGGGCAACCCTTCGTCCCAGATGACGGCGGCGAGATCCGGCTGCAGATCTTTCACCATTCGGCGGACAGTTTTGATGAAACCGTAGATGGCGTTGGTCGGATCCCCGCGCGAGTTGCTCAGCTGCCGGATCGCAAAAAAGGAGCGGTAAACGTAGTAGTGTCCGTCGATCAGGAGCAGTTTCATGGAAGCTTAAGACTCACTTGGGCAGATTCGCCAGTAGCTTAACGTCGGGCAAGACGCGTTTCCCCTCTCTCGGGAGGGAGAGCGTGATCCCACGCCGTCATCCTGAGCGAAGTCGAAGGACCCCGTGGCTCCACCCGCAGCGCTTTGCTAGCCTGGCTCAACAGAATCGCCGCGAGTGGCACCTCTCCTCTCACCAACCCCCCAAGGTTACCGTTCGCGCACTTCTTCGCCAGCTCTAGACGCCGGTTTTTCACGAGTGAGGCTGCCGGCGCGGACCAGCGGGAGATTGCGTGCCTTGAGCTGATCGAGCAAACGCGCAGCTTCGCGCTGCTTGCTCTGCCGTGCGGTGTCGCCGTCGAGCTTTAGCTCCGTCTGCACTGCGGGGTCGACTATGTTGCTTAGGCGAAGGCCGGTCAGCCGAAGTGGAGCGCTTTTCCGCCAGGCGCCGCGGAGCAACCCAGGGAGCAGGGGATAGATATCGGTTTCGAGGTCCGTCCCGGTAGTGAGGGTGTGGCCATGCGTGTCGTCGGTGAAGTCGGCGTAGCGCACCCGCACGGTGATCGTCCGCCCTGCTTTGCCGTCCCGGCGGAGTTTGCTCATCAGATCATCCGCCATGCCGCGCAGGACTTTCGCGACAAAAGCACGGTCACTCACATTCTCATCAAAGGTCTCTTGCTGACTGTACGACTTCGCATCGTCGGGTTCGCTGATCACCGGACGCGGATCGATCCCATGCGCGTATCGCTGCAACTG
>DASVRY010000044.1:0-7836 GCA_036388395.1 Chthoniobacteraceae bacterium | reverse complement strand
CCGCCGTCTTCATTCTCTCTCGCGCCGCAACTGGACCCGCAGATCGTCAGCATCACCGCAGCGCCGGTCCCGGCGATCTATTTCCAGGATAGCAAAGTGACGCTGGAGGAGTTTGGGAGCCGCTTGGACGCGAGCCGGCGCGGGCGTGCGCTCATCGTCAAAGCCGACGCAAATACTCCTTACGCGCTCGTCATGGAAATCATGAACCGGAGCCTCGCCCAAGGCTTCTCTGTGGTGCTCGCCACGACTCCGGAACGGCCATGACGCCGCCGGCTGCAGAGCCGAAACCCCTGCTCTTTCGGTGGGCGAAAGGCCGGCGATTTTCGTTCCTCGCTGCCGCCCTGCTGCTCCTCTCGTTCTTCGCTCACGCAGCAGCGTTTTTTGTCTTCACCGTTGTCTACCCCGCGCGAGTGACGATCCCCGCACCGGCGCCGCAAGTGACCATTCTCTCTGCCACGAATCCAGATCACCAGGCGCTCCTCCGCTGGATCGAAGCCGAAGATCCAGCTCTCGTGGCGAATGCCGCATCTGTCCTCCCGCCGAATCTCCTGGAAGTCGAATATCGCCCTTCCTACCACACCGTTAGAACCGCGCCTCGCAGCGTACCAGAACCAAAGGCGGCGCTACAGTTCCCGCCAGGGCGTCCGCCGCTCGAGCTCATCCGCAGCGGGAATCCAGTTCTCGTGGATGCGGCGGACAAGCGGGACCCACAATCTACTCGAGCGCTTGTCTCGGGCCCACTCGCCGCCCGCACAGCCACAGCATCCGTTCAAATTCGAATGGGAGTGCGCTCTGCAGTCCCGTTGAAGTGCGCGCAGGTCCTCATCGGAGTCGCGGATCAAGGAGATGTTCGCTTCAGCTTTCTTCAGGAATCCTCAGGAGATCCCGCCATCGACGCCGAAGCGACCCAACAGCTCCGTAGGATAAAACTTCGCCCGGCAGAAGCTCCCATCACATGGGGCACCGCACGCGTATTCTGGGGAGACGACGCTTATCACGTTGAGGCGCAGGAATGATCCACGTCAGCCTCAACGTCCTCATTTTTCTCTGCCTCTCGGCAATTCTCGTGTCGATCTTCGGCGCGTGGCTTTTCTCGGAGTGGCGCCGGCAACGCCGGGAGCGGCACGCCTTCCGGCACGTGCTCCGTTGCGGCCTGTGCGCCTTCGAATTCGAAGATTCCACAAGCACGATGCTCCCCCGCTGCCCCCGCTGCGGCAGCCTTAACGAGCGGTATCGGCTGTCACGGCTGTGAGGTAATCGAGTGGCTGCACGAGTCACCGGCCACTCAGAACCCGCGCTCATGCTGGTGAGGTAGCGGCTACATTTCACAACAAATGCAATGGACACTCTAACCAGTCAGGGATAAGCACGCCAGATGGCACAGGAGTATACGCTGCGGCTTCCGGGTGGAGTGGCGCGGCCTTCAGCGATCCGGCAAATCTCCCAAGCCGCCGATGGTTCAGACGGATACGTCAGCGAAGCCGAAGCCGCTTTCTTCTATGGGAGCTCCCGGTATCGCAGCCGCACTTTGCAGCGGCACCTTCCCGCCCTCATTCAGTGGCTGGGTGGCATCGATGCCGATGGTTCTACTTCACCATGAAAAGCCTCCTCCTCGGCAGCGTTGCCATCACGCTTGGCGTCCTGTTCGCGGCTGCGACCAGAGTTGACCGCGCCGGCGTTGATCTTGATCCCGCGGCGAATGAAGGTGCCGGCACCATTTCTCACGACGGACCGATGCACGGCACTTCGGCACTCGTCGAGGCGGAGGAGCCCGCACCCATACCCGCGCGTGCACCTTTAGCTAAAACGCTCGTCACGGCCTACGCGAGCGAAGCGAAGGTCGGCAACGGAACAATTAAGATCCCCGCGGGCTTGAACGTGGAGCTCGAGCGCGAACGTGGTGATGTAGTCGAAATCCGCGTGGGCAAGGCAATCGCCACTCTCCCCCGTGACGTCGTCGCTCCGGGCAGTCCGCGACCTCCCGTCGAGCAAACTCCAGTGATGCGCGAGGGAACCACTTTGCCGCAGCCCACCGAGAACGCGCTCCCTTTACCGCCGCCAGATCTCGGGATCGATGTGCATGAAGTCGGCACCGGCAAAGGCATCGATCGCACTTGGGATGCCTATTACGACAAGTTCGAGAAAGATCACTACAGCACCAAAGGGATCAAGATCAGCATCCGGAATGTCAGCCGGCGGGATACCGGCGACTGCAAGATCTTCGCCTACTGGATGGGCAAGCGCCTTGCCGATAAATCGGTCTACGTGCATCACGCTGAGGAGCTATCCTTTGGCCTCGGCCCTCTTTCCAGCAACGAGTGCGTCTTCTGGTCACCGCTCCTCGCGAGCAACAAGACAAGTTACGGGGGACGCAGCTACACCACGGTAGCAGGGGCTAAAATGGAAGGCTGGCTCGTCGTCGTCTCCCGCGACGGACGGACGGTTACGGGTCGAGCCTCCAGCCCGAGTCATGAAACGCTTCTCCGCGAGCCGGAGAAACTCCAGGCCCTGATCGCCTCCTACCAGCCGAGCGGCCGCAGCGCCACGTCGCGTATGGCGAGCTGGCGCAAGGATCCGATCCGCGCCGCGTGGCGCGCGCAGATGGGTTCACCGTCCACGTCTTCGTCGTCGAGATGAAAGCGGCTGCCTGCCGATAAGCCTGCTGCCGGAGATCGCCGGCTGCGCACATCCCATCAAGCGTCTCCCACTGTGAAATGCCCTCAGAAAGCGGTCTCGCGCCACCCGGCAGGCGCGGAAGCGTAACTTGCGAGGTGCGTACGTGCGGATTACCTGATGTCATGACCACCGATGGCGGACGTCGTAAAGGAGGCGCTACAACCGCCAGATCGCGGCGGTCAGGGCTAACAAGGAAGCGCTCCGAGAGGCACGGAGAAAGGCCATACAGCTCAACCGCGCAGCCCTTGACCGTAGCTGTTACAGCAAAGGCAGCACTGGACTCCTCTTCAGAGTAAAAGGGAGTGCTCGAGGCGGGACTTGAACCCGCACGGCTTGCGCCATACGCCCCTCAAACGTACGTGTCTGCCAATTCCACCACTCGAGCGATCGGGACGGGAAGATGTATCAGGCGCGGTTTCGCGCGCAAGCAATTCTTCACCCGAAGTGCGATTTAACCGCACCTCTCCGCCGGCCGCAAAATCCGCTCTATTCTGCTCGAATCTCTTCCTTCGCTCTTCATTGTTCCCGGTCGTATGCGCATGCGCCTGCTCCTTCTGCTTGTGTTCCTCGGCCTGCCTCACGCTTTACTCGCTGGCGACGTGACTATTCCCCTCTCCTGCCGGCAGTTGGTCGTCGTCGAAACGGCAGATTGGCGCTCGGTCACGGGGACCTTGCGCAAGTTCGAGCGCACCACTCATAGCAGCCCGTGGCGGCAAGCTGGGCTGCCTTTGCCCGTGGCCCTCGGGCGCCGTGGATTGGCTTGGGGTTTGGGAATGCACCAACTCCCGGCGGGCGTATCACGCAAACAGGAGGGCGACGAACGCGCGCCTGCGGGACTGTTTGCGCTCAGCTCGATCTGGGGTTCGGCAACTGCAGCTTCCGCTGGCGCTTTGCGGCTTCCTTATCGACAGGCCCAGCCGACGACCGAAGCGGTCGATGATCCTCGATCGGCTTACTACAACACGATCGTCGATCGGCAGCAGGTCACGCCCGACTGGCGGAGCGCCGAGAAGATGTTGCGCAAGGACTCGCTCTACGAGTTGGTGATCGTGGTCGATCACAACACCGCCGGCACGCCTGGAGCGGGTTCGTGCATCTTCATGCACCGATGGCTGGGGCCGAAGCGCGGCACCGCGGGCTGCACCGCGATGGCTCCCGAAGAGCTGCTCGCCCTTGCGCAGTGGCTCGACGCAACGGCGCATCCGCTCCTGCTTCAGCTTCCCGCAGAAGAGATGCGCCGCGTCAAAAATGGTCCAGCGCAGTGATTCAATCCCGCAGCTGGAGAGCAGCGCGATTACTTGGTCGCGAGCGGCCGGATCTTGAGATTGCGGAACGCGACCAGATTCCCGTGATCCTGCAGGCAGATGTGCCCCTTCTCCGCCTTGCCGAAGTTTGGCATGGAGTTGAACTTCGACTTCGCCACTTTCTGTTTCCAATCATCGGAGCCGATCTCGTACTCCACACATTTGGTGCCGTTCATCCAATGCTCGCAGTGGTAGGTGCCCTTCGCGGTCTTTTGGCAGATTAGCCGAAAATTGTTCCACTCACCGGCTGGCTTGGTCGTGTCGACCGTGGCCGGATAAAGCTGATACATCCATCCAGCCTTCTGTGGATCACCACCTTTGACGTTGTCCTGAATCTGCGCTTCCGGGCCGGTCCTCCACGGCGTGTCTTCCGTCTCAAGGACCTTGAACATCACGCCGCTGTTCCCTCCTTCCGAGATCTTCCAGTCCAGAGAGAACTCGAAGCTCTCGTATTGCTCCTTGGTCACAATATCGCCGCCGCCTTTGCGGACGAGAGCGCCTTCCTCGACTTTCCACCCTTCGGGCAGCTTCTCCTGCTTGAAGCCACGCCAGTGCTGGCTCGCATCCGTCCCGTCAAAGAGGAGCTTCCAGCCACCCTTCTGCTCGGCTGGTGTGAGTTGGTTGGCGGCTTCTTGTGCGTGAGCGCCAGCGGAGATCGCAACGACGAAGAGGGATGTCAGGAGGAATAACTTCATGGCGAGTATTTAAGGCCACCCGATCCCGAGGAAGCAACGCTCGTCGCAATGGGTGCGGGGTTATCTGCTGCCGCACGATGCGCAAACACTGGCACTCGCACTTCCCGTCGTCGTCTCTCTCCCCAGCAACGTTGACCGGCCTCCCGCACCCCGCTAATTTCACGGAGTGTCCCCCCGGAAATTGTTCGTTGTTTTCGTTGCCTCGCTCAGCGTCGGTCTTGGTGTAGCCCAGGCCGCAGTGGAAGTGAAGGAACTCCCCGGAAAGATCCGGGTCGAGATCGATGGCGAGCTGCTCACCGAATACTGCTTCACGGGCGCTCCGCACGTTTACTTTCATCCGCTCTTCGGGCCTGACGGGGCGAAAATGACTCGCTCCTATCCGATGGAAGACGTCGCCGGAGAAGAGCGCGACCATCCGCATCACCGGGGACTTTGGTTCGCGCATGGAGCGGTGAACGGCGTGGACTTCTGGATGGAAAAACCGACATCCGGGCGAATCGAGCACGAGAAATTCCTCGAGCTGAAGAGCGGCGATAAAGAAGGCGTGATCCGCTCGCAAAACCGCTGGGTAGCACCCGATGGCTCGGTGCCGGTGCTTGGGGTGCAAACCTTTCGCGCGCACCAAGGCGCTGGCGGCGAACGGATCATCGACTTCGAGATGATGCTCACCGCCGGTGCAAAGGATGTCCTCTTTGGCGATACGAAGGAAGGCACCATGGCGATCCGGGTGAACGAGTCGATGCGACTGCAGAAGCCCGGAAAGCAGCCGGGCCAGGGGCAGATCGTGACGAGCAGCGGTGATCGCGACGGCAAGGCTTGGGGCAAGCGCGCGGCTTGGGTCGACTACTCCGGCCCTGTGGACGGCAAGATGGTCGGCATCGGTTTTTTCGATCATCCGAAAAATCCCCGTCACCCGACGCGCTGGCACGCACGCGACTACGGCCTTTTCGCCGCGAACCCTTTTGCCGAGCACGAGATGGATCAGTCCCAGCCTAAAGGCGCAGGTGACCTAAAACTTCCTGCAGGAGAGAGCGTCACCTTCCGCTACCGGATCGTGCTTCACCGCGGAAATGTGGCCGAAGCAAAGGTCGCCGAGCAATTTAACTCCTACGCTGCAGGTGCGCAGTAGGCTTAACTCTTCAACCACTCCCCCCTTCAAACCATGCAATCCCTGAACCGTCGTAAATTTCTCCAAGGTACACTCTTAGGCGCCGCCGCCCTCTCTCTGCCAGCGCGGAGTTGGGCGCAGGTGCCGGGGGCAAACAGCGACATCCGCGTGGCCGTAATTGGCTTTAACAGCCGCGGCAACGATCACATCAGTGGGATGCTCGCCTGCCGCGGGGTGCGCATCACTGCGTTGTGCGATGTCGATCAGGCGGTGCTCGACAAAGGGGCGGCGCAGCTCAAGGCCAAAGGCCAGCAGGTGGAGACCTTCCTCGACGTAAGGAAGCTGCTCGAGAGCAAGAACGTGGATGCGATCACCATGGCGACGCCGAACCATTGGCATGCGCTGGCGAGCATCTGGGGAGTGCAGGCGGGGAAGGATGTGTATGTAGAAAAGCCTGTCTCGCACAACGTGTGGGAAGGTCGCCAGATCGTCAACGCGGCTCGCGCGCACAACAAGATCGTGCAGACCGGGACGCAAAGCCGTTCATCCGTCGGGCTCCAGCAGGCCGTCCAGTGGGCGAAAGCCGGTAACCTCGGCAAGCTCCTCTGGGCGCGCGGCACTTGCTACAAGCGACGGGCTTCCATCGGGAAAGTCGCGGGCGAGCAGGCGATTCCCGCCGGCATCGATTACGATCTCTGGTGCGGGCCGGCGGAAAAGCTACCACTCCACCGGGCGAAGCTGCACTACGACTGGCATTGGGTTTGGAATACCGGCAATGGCGACATTGGCAATCAAGGCATCCACCAGATGGACGTAGCGCGGTGGTTCCTTGGCGAGCAGACGCTGTCGCCGAAGATTTTCTCAGCCGGCGGACGGCTCGGTTATGCGGACGATGGCGAGACGCCGAACACCATGTTTGTCGTGCATGAATATGCGGCAGCGCCGTTGATCTTTGAAGTGCGCGGGCTTCCCGCGAAGGCCGATGCGAAGAACCAGATGGATCGCTACCGCGGAATGAGCGTCGGCACAGTGATGCAATATGAGAACGGCTATATCTCGGTTCCGGACTACACGAGCGCCGCGGCGTTTGGTCCAGATGACCGGATGATCAAGCGCTGGGGCACTTTCCCAGCACCGAAGGAGGGGCCAGATCCCGGCAAGCCCGACAATTCTGGCGAAGGAAGCCACTTCGCGAATTTCATCAATGCCGTGCGCAGCCGCAAAGCCTCGGACCTAACCGCAGAAATCCTCGAAGGCCATCTCTCCAGCGCCTTGTGCCACACCGGCAACATCTCCTATCGCCTCGGGCGAAAAGCGTCGCCGGGTGCAATCCGGGAGAAGATCAGCGGGAATAAGGAGGCAACGGAAACCTTTGGCCGCATGGCCGAGCACCTTGCCGCCAACCAGGTCGATATCACGGCGGATCAGCTTGCGCTCGGTGAGTTCCTCCAGATGGACCCCTCAACCGAGCGCTTCATCGGCAATGCAGAAGCGGATAAGCTGCTCACCCGCGACTATCGCGCGCCCTTTATCGTTCCGGAGAAGGTATGACCGGCACCCGACCGCTCGCTTGGCTGTGCTAACGTCACCGCGCGCGCGGAGCAGCTCGCGGCAATCCGGGCGAGAACAAGCTGCTCTACGGCCAAGAGTTCTGCTTGTCGTCAGCGGAGTGACCCTCTTCTCGCATAAGAACGCGAACGGGGGCGCTGAGTTTACGCCCAGCGCCCGCAGAGATGCAGAATTTCCGCGTCGTTAACGCCTGCGGCGAGCCAACAGCCCGCCGAGCGTCAACAAGCAGAGGCTAGCTGTCCCAGGTTCGGGGACTGCAGCGACAGCGAAATTATCAACGGAGATCGCGTTGTCGGCATCCCTACCGAACGCGTCTAGAGCACCATTGGAATTGTAGCCGATGTTCAAGCTGATGAAATTCAGCGACCCCACGTTCTCCTTGAGCGAGGCGAGGCTACCTTCGTTCAGATTCCAATTATTGAGAGAGGAAGTGAAAGTCTGGAAGGTGCTGGTGATGGTATGGTTAAGACTAAGCGTGAGAAGC
>DASVRY010000043.1:0-6197 GCA_036388395.1 Chthoniobacteraceae bacterium | reverse complement strand
GAGGAAGACTGGATCAGTGCGGTTTAGCGTTCCAAGGCCGCGGTCGGAAAGACGCCGCGCTGGTCGACCGGGCGGCTCATCGAGCGATGGAACACCGAGCTGCAGCGGGATCTCGCCGCCTTTTTCGAAGATGCGCAGGATGTTTCCTGGCTGGCCGCGGTTGAAGCGCGGGAGCGGATCGAGGAAAGGCAGGATGCCTAGTGTCCGCGTCTCTTCAGCAGTCGGCTTAAATGGATTTTCCAGCCGAAGCGGAATGCCATCCGCGCCATAGGCTTGGCCATAGAGCGGGTTCTTCCGGTTGATCGAGCCGTTGTTATATAGCGCCGCGCCCCAGAGCATCGCCCCGTGGTTCATCATGGAATGGCCTACGCGGTTCACGATGTCGCCGTGGCACTGGCCGCACGCTTTATCCGCCGCCCGCAGATCGCCTGGGTTGATGAAGCGGATGAACTCGGGCGACTCATGGTTCAGCACCACGTTGGCATTCGGCGGATTGGCGGATGTCTTCCAAAATTCCGGATTCTTCGGCAGCACGTGCGCTTCCTGGATCTTCAGCCCTTTGGCCGCATTGCCGCCGTGGCAATCGATGCAACCAAGCACCACGTTGGGCGAGCTATGCATCGTGTGCGCATCCGTCGTGGTATGGCATTCGATACAGCCAGCGCTCTTCCGGTTCGCTTCTTCCCAAGTTTGATCGATCCAGTTCCTCTTCACGCCCGAGCGGGTCGATGAGTGGATCGCTGGAGCGGCGGTCGGCGGCCCGAGGCCAGTATCAGCTGGAAAAAGCTCGAGGCGCTCCGGCGCAGGCTGCGAGGTTTCCGGGCCGAGGCCATTCACCGGTGCGGTCGGAACCGTTGGCGAAGGCTCCAGCGTCTCATCTGCGCTGCGAAGCGCCAGTGGCACCGCGAGGACAATCCAGAGAGCGGCGAAAAGAAAAACTCGGCGCATGCGAATCAGGCTACAAAGTGCGGCCGCACCCTAGTAGAGCAAGGTAAGGGTGAAGAAGGCATTGTAGAGATAGTCGTCCACCTTGCCGGCTTCGTCTTGAGGACCAAAGCCGCGCACGTGTTCGGTGTTCCGCCGGTAGATATCCTTGTATCCACCGCCGGGGAAAAAGAAGCCCACACCAGCGGAGAAGATGATATTGTCGGTGAGCAATGGCCGGAACTTGAAGCCGAGGCTGGCATCGAGGCCAAGTTCATTGCGCGCCTTGTTGGTTTGCAGCGCGACCTCGACGGGCTTGGTTTCCGAGAGCCAGATGTAGTTAAGATTGGCAAAGGCGCGCAGCTTCGGGGTCACTTCGATGTCGCTACCGACGCCGAGGATCATGACCCCTGGATTGACGAAGTTCGATTGCCCTTCCGTTTTGCTCGAACGAAGATTTGGCACCAGCGAATCGCGTTGCTTCAGATTCACCCCGGTGCCCCCGAGATTGAAGCCCTGGTGCACATACCAGCTGAATGGTCCGCCGATGAAGAAGGGATTCTCGAGGATCGTATCGAAGCCGCGCGCCACTCGATCTGTCGGATCGCTGTCGCCGCTGGCGTAGAAGCCTGAAATCTTGAACCGGATCCAATCGCGATCGTAGCTAAGTTCGAGCGCCGCCATCTGCGCATTGATATCGACGCGGCGGCCCGCAAGCCCATTGAACTCATCCTCACCTGTTACCTGATAAAACGCGTGGCTGATATTGTAGCGCCCGATGTGCCCATCCCCCGCCCAGCCGAAGTAGAAAGACTTCACATCGTGCGAACGCACGCTACCGAGCACCTGCGGGCGCACCTGGAAGTCGTTCTTATCGAAGTGCACGCCACCGTCGTCGAAGTTGGCGTGGAAGCTAAGCTGCGAGGTGTAGCCTTTCCAAATGAAGTCCTGCCGGTAGACGTTCGCGATGACCACCTGCTGATGACGCGAGTCGAACGTGTTTAGATCCGAGTAGGTATCTTTTTCCCGCTGGTTGAAGTAGGCGAGGTTGTACTGGATGCGGTTGTTGTCGTAGTTGCCGAAGATTCGCGCGCCGAGATTGGTATCGGCAAAAATAAAGCCGCGGAAATCGCTGACAAATGGCTGAATTCCCCAGCGGGAGGAGATGAAGTCGTAGTTATCCGAAAGGTCGCCGATGTGCAGCTCGCCGAAGGCCTCCTGCAGCGCAAAGAAGTCCTTCCGCCGGGTCGTGTATCTGGAGCCGGCAAAATCCTTGTCGCGCTCGCGCGCCTTCTTCCGCTCTCCTTTGCCCGCTTCGTTCGTCAGCGGATCCACCTTCACCAGTGGATCCCCATCCCCCGCAGGCCGGAGCTGCGGTGCGAGATAGTTAAACATGTCGCCGGGGTTGATCGTCTTCGAGAACGGCTTCGGAATTCCGGCCTGAGGATTTACCCCATTATTTTCCGGCGAGATCGCCTCGATCCGATCGATATCGGGCGCCCCGCGGGTCTCGCGGTAATCAGGCCCGCGCGGATCCGGATCCAGCAATCCGTTCTCCTTCACCCGGACGATGTTATAGTTATAGACACCGTTCATCCGGATGAGCCAATGCACCGGCTTGAACGCGGTCTCGCCCTGGAAAAGATCAAACGCGATCGAGGTGTCGTTGGAGAACTGCACCTGCTCGCTGCGCCCAAAGAACTCGGAGCTGTTCGGCGTCGCCGCGCTGACGCCGCTCGGCGTAGGCAACTTTCGCTTTTCGAAGAGGGAAAAATTCTTCGCCGTTAGATTCAGGAAGATATCCTGCCCAATGATCGGCACGTCACCTTTCAAGGTGCTCTGCTGGTAGGGATGCCAGAGCTTCGGCGTATCGTATTGGTAGGTCGTCTCGTGCGTCGGATCCAGGTAGCGCGTCCAGTGCGGGAAGCCGAGCAGCCACCGGTTCGGCACGCCTCTGCTGTTTGGCAGCACCCCGAGGCCCTCGCGACCGAGTGGATATTCGGTGTAGTGAAAGACCTTCTTGATCGGCTTCTGCCCACGAACACCGCGGCGCGGCAGGGACAGATCGCCCCGCAACGGCTCGCTCTCATAATCAGGCGGAAGGATCGGCTCGTTGCCAAAGAGATACTCCAGCGTCTCCGGAGGCTGGGCTGCTGGTTGCGGTCCCTCGCCGCCGCCTGGATCGGGGTTGAATTGCGACGGACCCGCCGGGGGCGCGGCCTGCACCGTTATATTGGGTGCTTCACCGCGGCGGAAAAAGGGCCGCAACACCGGAGTGCCATGCTTGAAGCGCGGTGTCGGAGCGTCTGCCGCGCGGGCGGCGGATGTGCACGCGACGGCGATACCGAGCGCCAGCCGGACGGCAGGAGCGCGGCGACGCGTGAGGAAGAAAACGGCTCCCGGAATCGGCACGTCCCCTGATAACGAGAACGCAAGCGTCCGGGCAATGCGGAACTTCGATGCACGATGATGTTTGCGTCGGGGAAAACCTTTGCTACTAGTCCCGCCGTGCCGCCGCTCCTCACCACTCTCCTCCGTGTGGCCCTTTGCGCAGCCACCTTTCTCCGAGGCACCGCTGTGGCCGAGCAACTTACGCGAGAGGAAGTCGAGCAGATCATGGCGCAGGCAGTCACGGAAGCCTCACGAAGCCACGACGATGCGATCATCGCCATCACCGACCGCGAAGGTTTCCTCCTCGCGCTCTGGGATGTGGGGCAGCGAGTCCCGACTCCCCTGCCCGCGTTCAGCCTCACGGACAAGGACGTGATCAAAACCTACGCGCTTGTTGCGGGGGCAATCACCCGCGCCGGGACGGCGGCAGTGTTGAGCAGCGACCAGAATGCGTTCACCTCGCGCACCGCGGGCTTCATCATCCAGCAGCACTTCCCGCCGCTGATCAAAAACACGCCGCCGGGTCCGCTGGTCGGCGTCGGTTTCTCCAATCTCTTCTATAGTGATGTGAACCGCGTGAAGCTCATCCCGCCGGGCTTCGAAGGCTCGGCCGAAGTGTCGCGGACCACCTCGCCCGGCGCACGCGCCCCGGCTTTCCCACTCACCTCGCTCAACGATTCACCGGGCGGCGTGCCTCTTTATAAGGGCGGAAAACTGGTTGGCGGGATCGGCGTCACCGGTGATGGCTCACCGACGAACCTCGCCCCCGCTGGCGCGATCTTCTTCAAGGAGACGCAAAAGCAGGCAACCACCGGCTTCAAGCAAGGCGTCGACAAAGACGAACTCGTCGCCCTCGCCGGACAGACGAATTTTCGGCCACGCAGCGAGATCCTCGCGAGCAACGTGCTGATTGCAGGCATCCGCATCCCCTACACCGATCAGCGTCCCGAAGACATCGAGGACGTCCATGATGTGCAGGAACTCGGGAGCACCGGCCGCGCGATTGATATCCCGCTCGGCGGCGGAGCCTTCGCGCAAGGCGAGCCGCAGGCCTCCCCGGATGCCTACCCATACCCGGTCGCCCGCTTCGGCGGCTACGAGGGCGAGATTCGATTTACGCTTCGCGACGATCCGCTGCGCGATCACCCCACACGCGGCCTCATCGGCAAAGCCGGTCGCCTGAGCGCGGAAGAGGTGAAGGAAATCATCAGCGCGGCAGCAGAACAGGCGCTGCACACGCGCGCCGGCATCCGGCTGCCGATCGGCACGAGCGCAAAAGTCTTCATCTCAGTGGTAAACAACCCCAATAAAGCCGGCGAAGCGCCTGAGATCCTCGGCGTGTTCCGCACAAATGAGGCGACGATGTTCTCCTGGGATGTCTCGGTGCAGAAAGCCCGCACGGCCGTTTTCTTCTCGAATCGGCAGCTCGCCATGTCGTGCCGCACGGTCGGCTTCCTCGCGCAACGTTTCTTCCCACCGGGACTCGACGGTCGACCCCACGGACCGCTCTTTGGCTTTCAGGAGGCGGTGAGTCTCCGGCAGCGGCCCTTGGAGGATCAGAAAAAAGGCGCAGGTCCATTCCCCGGTAATCCCAACCTGCCGAACGGCATCACCATCTTCCCCGGCGGCTTTCCGCTCTACCGGGACGGCTACCTCATCGGCGCCATTGGCATCTCCGGCGACGGTATTGATCAGGATGATCTCATCGCCGCCAGCGGCTGCCGGGATTTCCTCGCGAACCGGAAAATCCGTGCGGATCAATATATCTATCGCGGCGCCCGCCTACCCTACGCCAAGTTCCCGCGCGACCCGGAGCAGTAGGTGGGCAACGGCTGGGCGCGGCGCGGAGCCAAGCTAAAACTGTAGCGCTCGGTGCATGAGCTTCCGGGGAGCGCACTCGTCCCGAGTGCTGGTTTTGGCGTCTCGCCGAAACGATCTTCCCTCGGTGCGCCACGCGAGATCGTCTGCGAATGCGTTGGCAAAGTTGATCAAAGTTCGCGGCGGCGGGACCGTCGCCAGCACTCGGGACGAGTGCGCTCCCGGAGGCTGCCGCGACGTGTCACCCACTCACGTTCACGATCGTGGAGCCTTGACGCAGGTTGTTCAGTCGGTGAGGCAAATTGCATTGTGTCTCGTCGTGCGGTTCAGCCACCTTCCCCCGTGAGCAACCCGCATCTCCGCTTCCACTCTTCCACGGTAGCTCTCCTGGCAGCGACCGTCGTCGCTCTGCTCCTCTTGGTTCACCCCAGAGCCGAAGCGTCCCTGGACTGGCAGCCAACGCGGACGTGGGTCTTTGTCGTCGGCACACTCGAGTGGGAAAACGCGGAGGCTCTCCCACCCTTCCCTAAGGATAAGCGGCGCGACCTTCAGCTGGTGAACTTTTTCAAAAAGGCCGGCGTCGCAGACGACCAGATCATCTATTTGCAGGATCAGGAGGCCACGCTCGCCACCATTCAGGACCAGCTCAACGACTTCCTCCCAAAGGCCAGTGAGGGCGATCTGCTCATCGTCTACTATTGTGGCCATGGCTACCCATCCGGCGACGATCCGAAGCGGATCATCATGGCCAGCTACGACGCCTCGCCCGATGAGGAAGGCTGGTCCTACGAGGCTCTGGTCAAAGCCATCGAGCGCCACTTCAAAGGCGATCGCGCGCTCATTATTTCCGACTGCTGCCATGCTGGCGGAGCCATCGGCGCCGCGAAGAGGAACGGCAAACGCGTCTCCTACTCCACGCTTGGCTCGTCCACCTTCTCCCAGGAATCGACTGCAAACTGGACCTACACCGAGTCGGTACTCGCCGCCTTTCGCGGGAGCCCGGCGGTGGATCTCGATAGCGATGGCTGGATCACACTCGGCGAGACGCAGCAATTCGCCCGCAG
>DASVRY010000042.1:0-5698 GCA_036388395.1 Chthoniobacteraceae bacterium | reverse complement strand
CGTGCATGCACCAAAGTCGCGAGGAGGAGCAGGAGGATCGTGCCGGTGATCTTCGGGAGGAGCATCGGAGAAGGAAAGAGCAGTCGCACAACCGCGTCCAGACGCAACACGCCTCGAAAAGCGCCCGACGACGTCCAACGGCGACGCGTTAGAGGCAGAGACACCTCGCTGCTCGATGAAGGCATTCGCGCGAAGCAAGACGCGCGCAAAAAAGAAGGGGCGAGCCGAAGCTCGCCCCTTGACTGCTGGATTTGTGTCTCCCTTAGAACCCGATGTGGAACGCCACGCGGGGCCGGGAGTAATACCTCACGCGTGGCGCGCAGTAGTAGTCGTCGGCGTAGTAGCGATGACGGACGCGGTGGTAAACGACCGGAGCATGGTAGTGCCGGTAATGGCTGTAGCGGCGAACGGGACGGCAATCGCGCTCATAGCCGCGATCATAGCCACGTTCGTAGCGGCCACCGTAACCGCCTGCTTCCGCCTGTGGGGCAAAGCCCAGGGCGCCAAGGGTGAGGAGTAGTGCCAGTAGGATCTTTTTCATATGGGAATCGGTTTGTGCTGATTCGACGCCGCTCCCGCGGGTGTATTCATTGGACGTTGAAGAAGATTTCTGAGGCGCTTTAATCCCCCGCATGCTCACCCTGGCGATCGACACTTCCACGTCCACGGGCAGCGTTGCCGTATTTGCCTTTGACGACATTGTCTTCGAGGAAACTTTCACGGCGGACCGGTCTCACAGTTCGGCTCTCTTCGTCACCCTCGAGAAGGCGAAGAAACGGGCCCGTCGGATTGACCAGGTCGCGATCGGCCTTGGGCCAGGTTCCTACGCAGGCGTCCGAATTGCCATCGCGGGAGCCTTGGGGCTGCAACTCGGCCTCGGTGCGGTGCTCGTGGGAATCCCTTCAGTGGCGGCCTTGGCGACAGACGCCACCTCCTATCTGGCGGTCGGTGATGCTCGGCGCGAAACGTTTTACTTCACGCTGGTCGTCGATGGAATCTGCCGTGAGGGTCCGACGCTCCTGACCGAGCACCAGCTCCGGATTAAACTCGACGAGCACTCGACCCTGCCCGTCTTAAGCAGCAGCGGAATTCCGGCGTTTCCGACGGTGCAGATCGCCGCACCGTCCGCAGCAAAGCTCGCGCGGCTGGCCGCCGCCGGCCGCGGCATCGTCGCGGAAGGTGATCTCGAGCCGCTCTACCTCCGCGAGCCGCACATCACACAGCCTCGACTGCAGTAGCTGGCAGATCTTCGGTGAAGGGCTCGCCGGCCGCGCCGTCGCCGACGATTCCTTGAAATAGCAGATCGGAGCCAATCCGACGGTAGGCAATCTCGGTGAGCCGCACCGAATCAGCACTCGCAGCCACGCCCTCACCGCCAATGGCCACGATCGGACCACCGCAGATCAGCGGCGCCACATAGCCACGGACTTCGTGGACCAGCCGTTTGTCGAAAGCCTCGCCGAGCACGCGCATCCCCCCTTCGATGAGCACGCTCGTAATCTGCTCCCGGCCAAGGGTGGCGAGCACTTCGCCTAGCGACTGGTTGCGAAAGACACGTGTTTTTTCCCGGTGCGTGTCTGTAAAGAGGTGCGCGTCTGCTGGCAACTCGCCGCTGCGTGTCAGGACGATCCGCCACGGCTGGCGCGCGCCCGGGATACCGCGGACGGTCAGCCGGGGATTGTCCGATCGCAAAGTCTGCGCACCGATTAGAATCGCGTCGACTTGTGCACGCAGCCGGTGCGCATCCGCTCGAGAGGCCTCGCTCGTCAGCCACTGGCCTTCACCCGGAGGACGCGTCAAGCGGCCGTCGAGTGACATGCCCATTTTCGCGATCACGTAAGGTCCGCCGGTGGTGATCCAATGGTTGAATACGCGGTTGAGCGTCCGGCATTCCGCCTCGAGCACGCTGCTCTTCACCTCGATCCCCGCCGCCCGGAGCAGTTCCAACCCACGCCCGGCGTGGGCGGGATTAGGATCAACAGTGCCGACCACGACCCGCGAAAATCCAGCGCCCACCAGCGCATCGACACAAGGCGGAGTGCGCCCGTGCGTCGAGCACGGCTCCAACGTCACATAAATAGTCGCGCCTTTCGCCAGACCCGGCTTCTTCAACGCCCGTAGTGCCTCGATCTCCGCGTGCGGCAGACCGGCACCTCGATGGAATCCCCGCGCAACGATCCGACCATTGCGGACGATCACCGCCCCGACGGCGGGATTCGGACTTGTGTGTCCGAGGCCGCGCTCCGCCTCGCGCAACGCGGCGCGCATAAATTTCTCGTCGTCCATGCACCGTCTTTAACGCTCGCGCAGCACGGCACGAAACCCGTAATTTCCGCCCGTGCCCCTCAGCCATCGGGAGAAGCAGAGTTTCTACCATCATCTCGGGCAGCTTCTCCGCTCCGGAGTCGCTCTGCCCAAGGCGCTGGACAAGCTTGCACTAACCTCCCGCGGCGGGGCGCAGCGTCTGGTGAAGCAACTCCGCGACTCCATCGGAAGCGGTGCAACGATCGGCGAAGCTTTCGCCGCAGCGCGGCCCGCGGTGAGCCGGCTTGAAGCCACGGTGATCGACGCCGTGGATCGCACCGGTCGGCTCGAGCATGGAATGAAGCAGCTCGCCGATTCCTACGCCGCATTGGCCACAGCGCGCGCGCTGATCTTCCGGAAAGCGGCCTACCCGATATTCGTGCTCCATTTCGGGATCTTTGCGCTCGCACTGCCCACGCTCCTCAGCGCGGGCTTGCACCCATACCTGCGCGAAACCGGAATGAAACTTCTGGTTTTCTACGTGATCGGTGGTGCGGCGTTGCTCGCTGGTCCGCTTTTGCGGGACGCCGGGTCGGTGAGCCCCGGCACCGATCGGCTCCTGCGGATGATCCCGCTCCTAGGTAAGACTCGGCGCGCTTTTGCGCTGGCGCGCTTCTGCCTCGTTTATGACCTGCAGCTCGGTGCTGGGGTGAACATCTTCGAGGCTCTCCAGACCGCTGGCAAGGCAAGCCGGAGCGGACTCATCTTACACGCAGTGGAGCGGGCGATCCCGCAAGTTCGCGCAGGAGACCAGGTGGGACCGTTGCTCGCTGCGAGCAACGCCTTTCCTCCGGAGATGATGCGCACTTTGCTCGTTGCGGAAGAAACGGGAGAACTTGATCGAGAACTTCCCCGACTCACTGCGGAATACCAGGCTGAGTCGCTTAGGCGGGTAGAGACGGCAGCGGACTGGCTGAGCAAGCTCATCTACATCGTGATCGTGCTTTACCTCGCGTGGTCGATCATCGGCAGTTACGTGGGCGTGCTTTCCAGCTACGAGAAGGCCCTTGGGATCTGAGTCTTTCTGGCACAGAAACTTGGATAGGTTTGAGTCTGGCTTCGAGACAAGCTGTCTCCCCACACTTGCGGAAGATGCGTGAATGATCTACGTAAATCACTCAGGCCAAACCTGTTAAGAGATCCGCTCCTTTCTACTCGAGAGCTGGCATTCGGAAAGCTCATCTCTGAGACGTAACAACAACCTCACAGAAACAAACCTATGAGCTTAATCCGATATCAAACTCCTGAACTCTCCAACTGGACTCCGTTTGACCGTCTGACTTCGTTGCGGGATGAGATGAATCGGCTCTTCGAATTCTCTTATCCGAGCCGCGACACCGGCCTCTTCAGCGGTTGGTCCCCAACTCTCGACGTGTATGACGAGAAGGATAGCTTCTCGGTGAAAGTCGAGCTGCCTGGAATGAAGAAAGAGGAGATTGAAATCTCCTATCACGATGGCGCGCTGAGCGTCTCTGGTGAGCGTAAGCACGAGCGCGGAAAGCAGGAAGGCGAGACCTTCCGCAGCGAACGCTACTTCGGCCGGTTCCAGCGGACGGTGACGCTCCCGACGCGAGTCGATGCGAGTAAGATCGCAGCCTCCTACAAAGACGGCGTGCTCCACATCGACCTGCCGAAAGCCGAGGACGCGAAGCCAAAGCGGATCGACGTCAACGTCTCCTAAGCAAAGCAACCCAGCCGGCGGGCAGATCGCTCGCCGCCACCTCAACTCACACTCTTATGACCACGACCTTAAACAAAACAGAAACGACTGCACCCGCGGAGCGCAACGGCTCCGCCCGCTACCTAACTCCACTCGCCAACATTCTCGAGACCAAGGACGGCTACGTCCTTGAAGCTGAGATGCCCGGCGTGCGTAAAGAGAACCTCGAGATCACCGTCACAAATGGTGAATTGGTCATCGTGGGCCGCCGCGAAGCTGCGGAGCCGCAGGGCCAATCCGTCTACCGCGAGTCCCGGAGCGCTGATTACCGCCGCGTCTTCGAGCTCGATCCCTCGATCGACACGAGCAAGATCTCGGCGCGCATGGAGCAGGGCGTGCTCACGCTGCAGCTGCCAAAAGCCGAAAGCGTGAAGCCTCGCAAGATCACCGTCGCCGACTGACTTCCGCGACAAGCAGATCAACAGCAGAAACCCTCACGTGCTCAGGCGCGTGAGGGTTTTTGTTTAAATTCGAAGGCGCAAAGGTTCGAAGGAAAGCGGCTGTTCCTCGCAGGAACTCAGCCATCTCTTTCGAGTCTTTGAGCTTTCGATCTGAAAATCTACGGCTCGCTTGATCGCACCGCTTTGATCTCCATCTGCGGCGTCACGCAGCCTTGGTATTCATTCCGTTCGATCCGGAAGGCCACATCCCAGGGCAGGCGCGGGAGTTCCTCGGTCGCGCTCTGAAACCAAATCGCCCGTTGCTCCGTGCCGTGCTGCCGGAGCACCAGACTGCGATGCTTTTCCTTCAAGATGCGCGGCTCAGCGACGAGCGACACACCACGCGCGACGAAAACCGGCTGCGAGTTTCCCATGCCAAAAGGCTGCAGGCGCTCGTGCGCATCGAGCAGTTCGAAATCGATCTCAGAGAGGGATAGCTCCGCATCCAGGTGAAGCCGCGGCTGGAGTGCTTCCGGCGTGAGGAATTGCTGGGCGCATGCGCAAAAGGCAGCACGGAACCGCTCGAACTGCGGCTGCTGCAAGGTCAAGCCCGCGGCCATCGTGTGGCCGCCGTGCTTCTCCAGATATTCAGTGCACTCGGCCAGCGCCTTGACCAGACACAATCCTTCGATGCTGCGACCGCTCCCCTTCCCCACACCATCCTCATCGAAGCCGATGACGAAAGTCGGCCGATGGTAGCGACGCATCAGCCGCGACGCCACGATCCCGACCACTCCCGGATGCCAGCCAGCGTCACCCACCACGATCGCTGCATCACGAGCCGCGTCGAAGCAGGTGGCGAGTTGCGCTTCCGCAAAGGCGAGCACCTGATCCTCCGTCGCGCGGCGGGAGCGATTTTGCTGATCCAGATCCTGTGCCAATAACCGCGCACGAGACGCGTCTTCCGTGAGCAGCAGCTCCAACGCATCCTGCGCGGTGCCGAGGCGACCTGCGGCGTTCAGTCGCGGCCCGAGGCCAAAGCCGACGTGAGATGGAGTGAAAGGCGCCCGCAGCCCGCTGACGGTGATCAGCTCGCGCAGCCCGATCCTGTTGCTCCGCGTGAGCTGTTGCAAACCGCGCTTCACGAGGATGCGGTTCTCAGCCTGCAGCGGCACGAGATCCGCGACCGTGCCGAGTGCCACGAGATCGAGCAGCTCCTTGAGGTCAAAGCCGATCACCGGACGCCGTTTCAAAAGAGCGTGCGCTACTTTGAAGACCAGGCCGACGCTGCATA
>DASVRY010000041.1:0-5562 GCA_036388395.1 Chthoniobacteraceae bacterium | reverse complement strand
TCTCCGGCTCTCGGCGATCTGCTTGCCGAGTGGGGCGTAATGAACGTCGTGCACAACGACCTCGGAGTGGACACAACGATCTTCTCACCTCTCCCAGACGACCGTACAGCCGTGCGCGCGGAGCTGGGCATTGATCCTGTGCGGACGGTGCTGCTCTACGTAGGCCGGCTGGCTCAGGAGAAGAATACGCAGACGCTCTTTGAAGCATTCCGTCTGCTGCCGCCGGGGAAGTTTCATCTGGTCATCGTCGGAGATGGGCTCCAACGCGCGGAGCTGGAACAACTTCGCCAGGAGCCGTCCCTGCAGAAGGCGATCACCTGGCTGCCATATTGCGGCGAGGCCGCGAGGCTCGCGCAGCTCTATCGTGCCGCCGATCTCTTCGTGCATCCCGGGGTTCAGGAGACTTTCGGGCTGGTGACGCTGGAGGCTCAGGCGTGCGGAACGCCGGTGATCGGAATCAGGGGCAGTTACATGGACCGGATCATCCATAGCGATCAGACGCTCTGGGCGCGCGAGAACAGTGCCGGCCCGCTGGCTGCGGCGATCGACGAGACAAGCCGCGAGGACCTGAAAAGGAGCGGTGCAGCAGCGTCCGGCGAGGTGGTTTCTCTTTACTCGTGGGAGCAGGTATTTACGCGGTTGTTTGACCTCTACCGTGATGTAGTCGAGAACTACCGTCGCCCCTGATGAACGATCGTCGCTTCGAGATTCGCAAGTTCCAGCCTGCTGACCGCGCCAGAGTGCGTGAGCTTTGCTGCGAAACTGGCTACTTGGGCAACCCCATCGATCCGATCTTCGAGGATCGCGAACTCTTCGCCGATTACCTCTCTGCCTACTATACGGACTGGGAGCCTGAATCGTCCTTCGTGCTCACCGTCGACGGCGAGATTAGGGGCTATCTCCTCGGGTCACGTTGGCCTTTTCGGCAGCAGCTTTACAACTTCTACCAGAACGCGAGCCTCTTCCTTCGCGGCATAATGCGGTATCCGCGCTACGGCAGCGCTTCGAAGAAGTTCGTTAAATGGATCTTCCGCACGGCCTGGCGCGAGGTTCCCGCGGCTCCCCGCCGGACCGCGCATTTTCACATCAACTTACTTGCGGACGCCCGGCAGGTCGCAACCACTCGAGCACTCATGGACTCCTACCTGGCCTACCTGCATGGATGTGGAGAGAAGGCGGTCTACGGCCAGATGGTCGTTTTCGAGGACCGGCGGAGCACGAAGATGTTCGAGAGATACGGCTTCCGCGTGCTGAACAAGTCAGAGATCACCAAGTATCGCGACGTGCATCCAGAGCCGGTCTACCTCTGCACGGTGATCAAAGATCTCGACGAGAACAGCCAGCTGTATCAAAAGGCGTCGTAAGGGGATCGGCTTGTATTCCGGCCCCGCGACCTTTTTCAAACTAGGGGTGCTTGGCTGCCGACTGCCAATCGGTGCCGGTAATACTCACCGCGCTGGCGCTCTCGGCCGCAATCTCTAAGACCTTTATGGGAGGTCCTTCGACTGTGTATCCGAAGCGGTAACTCGCTCTGGATGACCCCGCGGTGCTACAACCGCGGGTTAAGTTGCCTACACGGATATCTTCTGAGTGCCGCCCGGTCCGGCCACTTTCGGGGTGGCTTTCGGCACGGCGACCACGCGGGGCTTGAGCCCACCGGCGGCCGCTACTGCAGGAGAAAGCGGAGTTGCGGTCGGCTGTCCCGGGACACGGGGCAGTGGGGCCGGAGTTGGGGCACCTCCTGCGGCCGGGACCGCCCTCGGCCTCAGCGAAGGGGCGCTCGGCGGCGGAACCGATGGGATGCCGGGCACTGCTGGAGCCGACTTTGGGCGGAATGGTTGAATGGGGGCAGGGGCAGCAGGCTGCATTGGCGCGGTAGCCGGCTCGGCTTGGACGGCTGGCGCGTCAGAGATGGTAGCCGTTGCAGGCTCTTCGAGAAGCGGTGCAGGCGCAGGTGCGGCTGGCTCCGATTGCGCAGCTGCGGCCGGCTCAGATGGTCGGCTCTCCAACGCGCGCTGCAGATTGTTTCGATCGTGCTGGAGCACCGCCAGATCCTGCTGAAGCTTGACCAGCTCCTGCTCACGCCGCTGCACTTCCTCTTTCAGCGAGGTTCGCTCGGCAACAACCTTCTCGAATTCCTCGCGAGACACACCGCTCTCGGCCTGCTCACCTCCACCTCGAAGGCTTTGCAGCTCTTCGCGAACGGTGCCGAGTTGAGTTTTTAGCTCCGAGTTTTCTGCTCGAACCGCCTCCAGCTCGGCCCGTGTCGGGAGAGTCTCCGCCGCAGCCTGTTCGGCCTCGGACAAGTTGTCGGCGATGAACACGCATTCCACTCCGCCGAAGGAGAGCTTGCACGGTTCTGTGAGATGATAATCCGTGACCTGCAGCCCATTGACGAACACGCCGTTCGTCGAGCCGCGGTCATGAAGGCGGTAGTGCCCATCTTCGGAAATCAACTCAGCGTGCCGGGAGGAAAGCGTTCGATCCAGGATCTGGATCGTGTTGTCGGGCGTGCGTCCGATCGTGATGCGCGCTCCGGAGAGAGCAACGAGGGTTGGTTCAGATTTGCCGGGGAAAGGGATACGGAGACTAGGCATGGGGAGAAAGTTAGAGATTGCAGTGTCGTTCTCTTACTACGCCCAGCTCAGCCGGGGTGGATGTCTCTCTCCAGCGCCTTAGCTGCGCCGATTTTTGTCGATGATCGCGACGATGATCAGACCGAACGCAATGAGGCGAACAATGTAAACGTAGGGCGCCACTTCGGTATCGATAACAAGGCTGGAGCGGATGATCCGTTCGGCCATGAGGAGCGCAAAGGCAGCCGCGAAAAATAGAAACAGCCGGTCGCGCGTCTTTCGCCAGAAACGGATGAAGAAAAGCGAGATGATCAGCGACGCCATCGACGCGGCGCCCGCAAGGAAATGGCTCATCATCGGCGGTTAGCTGGTTTCGAAAATGAGCCCATAGAGGAGGAGGGCTAATCCAACGAGGGTGATGCCAGTCCTGAGCACGATCAGATCAGTGTCCGGCCAAATGATCAGGTCCACAAAGAGGAGGGCATTCGCGATTGCGAGGACGAAAAAGCACAACGCGCTCCAGAAAAGCAGACGCAGATGACTGGTGCCGTAAGCGCGCATGAGCAAGCAGGCGCAGCAGAGGCTGGTCAACGTACAGAGGATGTAAACAGCTTCAGCCATGCTATTGCTTGCGGAGTTTGAAGGCGTCGGCGAAGCCCTGCAAAGGGTCAAGCTCCGAGGTGAAAATCGCCTCCACCATTCGCACCCGCCGGCTTTGGTAAAGCTCAGTTGCTTTTCCGACTGCCGAGCGAATCACATCGCTCGGCGGGCGATACTGGTAGGTGGCCGGTGGGCCGGGGGACGCCAGGAGAAAGCCGTCTCGCGTGAAGCACTCGAGGCGACTTGTGACTGAGGCCTCGCTGCTGCGGATGATGCCATAAACCTCGGAGCTCGTCCAAGCTTTGCCCGGATCTCCGCTCACAAGCAAAAGTATCTCCAGTTGCTCCACGCTCTGGATGTAACGAGCGAGGAATTGCCTCACCTCCACCGGGATCGCTTCATCCGCCATCAGAGAGCCGTTCAGGTGACGTTCCGCGGCGGGCCCTTAAGGCGAAGGAGTTCACCGTGGACGCGGATCGCAGCTGTGGGGTTTGGAATTGCTGATCACGAGCCGGTGAATCGAACACCGGGATCATCCTGGACGGGTGCTCGGAGGCCGGCTTGCGTACAGCGTAAGCCCCGCCACCGACGAATCGGTAACGGGGCTGTAAAGCTTGAGCCTTTAAGGCCTATGAGGCGGGACGAACCCGCGGGTGTTAGTAAACTCGAGCGCGGACCTTGCGGCCTTGGCTGCTGAGGCGAACTTGACCGCTTTCGAGAAGATCGGCCACTGCGGCAACGGTCTCGCGGTTGTTCTTGCTATAGCTGCTTACGGCGAGGATCAGATCACCCAAGCTGTAGGAACTGCGGGAGGCTTTCTTGAGGTTCTTTTTCATTTGAGGCGTTGGTATTCGTTATGTGGCTGCCGTTTACCTAAGCAATGGCTGTGCCACGCTTCGCTAGGCTGGTCTTTCTGAGGGGATTGGACGTGAAACCGCGTGGTAGGTTCAAAGTTTCTGGCGAGTTTTTGACACCCGTGTCACCGCACCGGACACACGCCAGAGAGCGGCAGGGCTGCTGCTGTCTTGTTGACGGTTTTTGAGGAAGCTCTACAGGCGAGAAGCGTTGCCAATCCTCCTGGTTCTGCGTTCCATCGCCGCGATGTCGATCTATCGTCGCGTATTCGCCTATTACCGGCCATTTCTTGGTCAGACGTATCTGGCGATTGGCCTCACGGTGGTCTCGATTGCTCTAGGGCTGCTCCGCCCGTGGCCGTTCGCCTACATCGTGAACAACGTCCTGCCAGCGGCGGGCAAGAGCGATCACGGCCTAGCCGTGGCGGGTTATAGCCTCGCTGGCTGGACGCTTCCCGCGGTCGTGCTGCTCATGTGCGGCCTGATCATCTCGTTCCATCTCCTCTCGGGCGTGCTGAATCTCTTCACCGGCGTGATGTTCCTGCGCGTTGGCCTAAATGCTCTCCTGCGGTTGCGTACTCAGATCTACGCCTACCTGCACTCGCTTCCACTGAAGTACCACGATGAACGCCGGAGCGCCGACTCGAGCTTCCGGGTCGCCTACGATTCGCAAGCAATCCAGGCGTTCTACAGCAAGGCGATCTTCATCTTTCAGGCTTCCTTTTCCATCGTTAGCACGTTCGCTGTGATGTGGCGGCTGGATTGGGTGCTGACGCTACTTTCCCTCGCCGTGATCCCCTTCATGGTTGTGGCGATCTATTACTACGCGGACCGGATTCGCCGCGAATCGACCACGATTGCCGAGCGCGAAAGTGCCGTACTCACCGTCGCGCAGGAGGGGCTCAGCTCGGTGAAGATGGTTCAGGCGTTCAACCGACAGGAATACGAAGTGGCGCAATTCCGCACGAGCGCACAGCAGAGCATGGAGGCGAATCTGCGGCTGAATTTTGTCTCGATGAAGAGCGCATTCGTGGTGAGCACGCTCATGGCGTTGAGCACGGCTGCGATGTATTACGTCGGCTCGCGTCACGTGTTGGATGGCACTCTTCCGCTGGGCGATCTGTTCTACATTTCTTCGCTCCTGCTGATGCTTTACTCGCCACTGGAGGCGCTCACCCAGGTCGCATGGGCTCTCGAGGGAGCAGCCGCCAGTGCACAACGCTGCTTCGAGGTGCTGGATAAGGAAGACGAGGTGAAAGATGCGGCTGACGCTCTCGATCTGGAGCAATGCCGCGGAGAGATGGTTTATGAGGACGTGGCATTTGGCTATTCCGCGGAGCGCCCAATCTTCGCCGGCGTGAATCTCCGCCTGAATCCGGGCGAAACCGTCGCTTTCGTCGGAGGCACCGGTGCGGGAAAAAGCACGCTGCTGAGCCTCGTGCCGCGCTTCTACGATCCAAGCCACGGCCGAGTGCTGATCGATGGTCACGATCTGCGCTCGGTGACGAAAAAGTCGCTCCGCGATCAGATCA
>DASVRY010000040.1:0-3299 GCA_036388395.1 Chthoniobacteraceae bacterium | reverse complement strand
CGGACAGCTCATCGTCCGGCAGGGCGCAGCGGACCAAGAGCTGCAAAAGCTCGCACGTGAGAGTGGTGCGACGGCGATCTACTTCAACCGCGATCCCGATCCGTTTGGCCGCTCGATGGAAGCGGCGATCGGGTCCATGGCCGTGGCCGGAGGGATCTCCATTCATTCCTTCAAAGACATCGCGTTGCACGAGCGGGAGGAGGTCCTCACAGGCACCGGCCAGCCGTACCGCGTCTTCACGCCGTACTCCCGAGCCTGGCGGCTCCGCGAGAAGCTCCAGCCCAGCGGGACCGTCTCCCGCATTTCCACTCCGCCAGACATCCCCAGTCTTCCGCTGCCGACATTGGCGACCTGGGAGCTTACTTCCGACGCCGAGATCATCGCGCCAGGAGAAGCGGCAGCGCGCCAGCGGTTGGACCACCTTTTAGAGAAAATCGCCGGCAACTATGCGGAGGAGCGAAACTTTCCGGCCGCCGGTTCAACGTCGCGGATCTCGCAAGACCTGCGGCACGGCCTCCTCTCCATTCGTGAAGTGTATCAGCGGCTCATCGAGGCAGCAGAGCGCGGCACGGCAGTCCAGCGGCGGAGCTTCGAAACATTTCTCAACGAACTCATCTGGCGGGAGTTTTACATGCAGGTGCTGTGGTTCCGGCCCGACGTGCTCGAGCGGGAATATCAGCCGGAGACTCGTGGCCTCGTGTGGCGCGAACCTGGCGAAGAATACGAGGCGTGGAAAGCCGGGCAGACGGGCTTCCCGATCATCGACGCAGGCATGCGGCAACTCCGCTCCACGGGCTTTCTCCACAATCGCGTGCGGATGATCGTGGCGATGTTCCTAACGAAGGATCTGCATATCTCGTGGAAGGCTGGAGAGCAGTGGTTTCATCAGCGCCTCGTGGACGCAGAAATCGCCAGCAACAACGGCGGCTGGCAATGGAGCGCGAGCACGGGCACGGACGCGGCTCCGTATTTCCGTATCCAGAACCCGTGGACGCAGGCGAAGCGGTTCGATCCCGACGGAGAATACATTCGCCGCTGGGTGCCGGAACTCCGTGACGTTCGGACGGCGCACCTATTCGCTCCCCCACCCGCCGGAGAGTGCATCACGCCCCGTTACCCACCTCCGATCGTTGATCACGCGAGGGAACGCGATGTCGCTTTGGAGATGTTTCGCCGCTAGCGAAGTCAGTTGGCTCCGGGCCTTAGTTTTGCCGAGAGCTGCACCTCGTGTTTGCATCGGCTTAAGAGACTACCCCGAGCGCATCCGCTAGCATCGTCGCCACCTTCTGCTTCCCGTCAGTCGGAATGTGGTCACCGTGCCCGACGATCACCCGGTCGAAATCCCACCGCAGCATCTTCTCCATCGCGGCGTTGAAGGCCTCTTCCCCTTTGATGCCCATCTTAAAGGGGCGCCCCATACCCGGCTCGTGCTTCCCGCCAACCACCGCCTTGAGCATCAGCTCGGTCCAGACCGGCTCATCCGGTCCGAAATTAAATACCAGATCCGCAACGATCAGGGTGCGCGTCAACTGATGAAAGAACACGTGTTCATCGAATCCTGGCATGCCCGGCACCGGCAACACTTGCAGCTCCGACCCCCAAGCCGCCGGTGCGGGTATGATTGGTTCCGTCGGGATATCGACCAATTCCGAGAAGCCAGGAGGCGCTAGATACGGGATCCCCGGAAAAGCCGCCCGTCCTTCCTTCGCAAACGTGTCGTGGTGCAGCATGGCTTCGACAAGCCAGCCTGGACGCCCGAGCGCCGAGATCTCTGCGAGATCGTCGGAAGTGAACGGTCCCGTCGAGTGGATCACCAGATCGCCTGATGAGAGGCGGATGATCGTCACGTTGCGGCGCAGGTTCATTCCGAGCTTTGAAAGCGGATAAGCCAGCAGCCACAAATTTTCGGCAATGGGCGTGATCATGCAAAAAGATCGCATCCGATCACCCCCGCGGCTCTCCCCACAAATTCCTCTCTCCCGGTCAGTCTATCTACCTTCCCTCTTCGTCTTCATCTTAAAAACAACAGCCCTCGCCATCCCTCCATCCTCCATCCCGACTACGGCGCCTTTCGCTCATATTTCACCGTCCCCTTCCCTTTCAGCCGCTCCGATTTGAACACCTCGGCACCACCCTCAGAGACCTTCAGCGTTATATCGGTATCATTCGACTCACTAGCAACGCTCACCTCCTGAATATATTGCCCCGTGAAGGTCGACGAAGGAGTCGCCGAGTTCGCTTCCTGATCTACTCCGCTCGAATTCCACTTCACACGGATCCGCGCTTTGTCGGCACCCTTTCCAGAGACGGCAAACGACAGTTGCTTGTCGGGCGGACCGCTCCAGCCCAAGTCCGTGCTCTTCGCTCCCACGAGGAAGTAATTCCCGTCGACGATCGCATACGGCGCGGAACTCGCGGCCTTGCGCCCACCTTCGACTTTGAAGCCGATCTTCACCATTCCCGTCGGTGGATAGGTCGGCTCGACCTTCAGGCCGCGGGAAATTTGGAACGGTCTAAAGCCACTCGGCAACGGCTCCAGTGAGACGTCCTCAATCTGCTCCTGTGTGATCATTCTGGATCGCCCTTTTGCGACCTGCTCCTCGTCGAATTTCGACATCCCTTCCGTGTAAGTGAGGGCAGCCAGCGCCTCCACATTCTTCGCTTCGAAAGCGGTGCGGATCGCCCGGAGGAACTCCTCCTCTGACGCTGGTTGCGCCACAACCACGAGCGGAAGCGCACAAAGAACGAGAGCAACGATTTGGAGGAGCGGCTTCATGAGCGAAGTGAATAGAAGGAGCGCACATCCTGCACGACCCGAATCCGGCTTCTGCACCGCGCTGCTAGGCCAGCACTGCTCTCGACAAACCGCTGCCATTAAACGGTATTTTGTACACTGCGAGTTGAGGATACGTAGCGCGATGCCTCGCTCTCCTAGCCTGATTCGGAGCCGTCGAAGTGAGAAGCGCACCACGATCTAAGCGGATTCGGAAGGACGCACCTGACGTTCTCCACACGAATCACTTCGTGAACTTGCCCCGCCTCCTCTTGATTGCCGCTCTAGTGTGCGGGGCCGCCGCGCATCCGGTGGAGGCGGAAACAGCGCTCACTGCCCTGAAGGCGCTTCCGAAAAATGTCGCGGGCAAGGTGCTGCGCATCGAGGCGCAGAATGGTCGCCCAGAACCGGAGACCTGGCGGCTCACAGTCCGGGACTCCGAGGCGGAATTCGGCCTCCGCGAGTACGTGGTGCACGGCGGTCAAGTCGTGGGCGACGCAGAGTCGTCGCCTCCCCCCGCCCACCC
>DASVRY010000039.1:0-5153 GCA_036388395.1 Chthoniobacteraceae bacterium | reverse complement strand
GAAAGCAGATTTGATTGCTTGGGAGTCTTCCCAGCGGGAAGGTGGTCTAGTAAGCGGCGCGAACGCGGGTGCCCGAACGGTTCACCGTCACGTCGACATCCTCGTCGCGATTGCCGCGGCGACGGCCATCGCGAGTTTCGCGGACGTCCCGGGTTTCACGCACGTTGCGAACGTCACGTGTCGTCTGCACACTACGGCGGCCATCACGATAGTCGCCGCGGGCCTCCCGGATGTCTGCCCGATTGTCGCGATAGTCGCTACGAACCTCACGCTGCCCAGCTCGGTTCACGCGGTAGTCACCCCGATCGACGGAGCGATTCACCCGGTAGTCAGATCGGTCAGCACGGACGTCGGAGCGATCTGAGTCGCGATAGACGTTGCGGACATTCACGTTCCGAACATTGGTCTCACGGTTCACGACACGCGTATTCGACCGCTGGTTATATGCATAGGTCGGACGATCGTAGGCCACGTAGCCTCCGCCACGGCTATAGTAATAGCGATCATCGCGATAAACCAGCGGACCGTAGGACCGTGAGTAAGGACGACCACTTGTATAGTAGAAGTCTACCGACGACCCGCCAGAGTAGGCGGGACCGTCATCGTAAGAGCTATACCGCTCTTCGACACAACTGGTGAGCAGAAGGCTGGCAACAAGTGCGGGGAGTATGAACAACAACTTCTTCATAAGTATCTACCAATCGCAGCTCGCTAGATTTTGGCTGTGAGTTGCCGCCACCTGCCTCCGGACTGAGATCACAAGGGGTCCTGGTTACTCTTCCGAAAGGCCGCTTTACCCGAAATCGGCCAAGTCTCCTGGGATTCTCCCGTCCATCGGCAGGGTCGTTCCCGAAATCGGTGTGTGTTCGCTTTTTTCTCTAACCGGCTCGGCTGTCTAGGCTCTATAGGCGTTTCAATCCTCGGAACCGTGTTGCTCCTCGCTCTCATGCGAGGATGCAGTGGTTAGCTTTTGGCCACCTTACTGCGCCGCTGGAGTCCGCCTGCGCTTTAGCCCGGCGATAAGCAATCCCAGTAAGCTGAGGATTCCAGTCGTCGGCTCAGGGATATTCGACTGGATGAAGTTGCTGTAAAGCGAGACTCGCGTTGCTCCGAACAAATCTCCATAGTCGCTGTTAGCCGTCCCATCTCTCGAGCCGACGAACGAGTTAATGCCAATCAGGACTTGGCCGTTGCCGAAGTCTGTGTAGACACCGCCGCCGCTATCAAACAGGGCGGTGGTTCCTTCGAGATTCAAAGGGATGGGGGAACCAGTAAAACTGTCGGTGAGGACGGCGGGGTTTGGATTATCGAAATCACCTACAAAGGAGGTCTCCGGAATCAAGTCCGCGAAGCCAAAGAGGTCGGCGGTGTTTTGCGCCCCACGGCGCGTTCCCTGTGTGTTTGGAACGATTCCAGTCGCCCCATTCCCAGTCGTGCCGTAGCCGATGATCGTTACGGTTCTGGTTAGTTCATTGCCTAGTGTCGTGTTATAAGCCGCAGGAGCGACGTTCTGCACAGGAGCTGAAAGGCGCAGGATATTGATATCGTTTTCGAAGGTCGCGGAGTTAAACTGCGGATGCGGGGTTTGGCTTGCGATGACGTAATTCGCGCCACCGATGGCAAAGGTCGTTACCCCCGGAATGATATCGCCCTGGATGTGCGCAGCGGTGAGCACGAACTCCGGGGCGATAAGAGTTCCACCAAGCTTGTTGCCGCCGATTGATCCAGACGCAGGGAAGTTCGCCTCCGAGCCCAAGGCGATGTATTGCGCATCCGTCCGATCGTCCCGAATCACGATCGCCTCTGCGGAGGAAATGAGGACGAGCGACGCGACGGCGCCAAGTGAGAAATTAAAGCGAGTCATAGGTAAATTGCTGTATTCGGCTGAGCCTGAGACCATACGCGGAGGGGCTCTGGGCTGGTTGCATCATGATCCTCGTTCAGGCCCCCACCCGAGTAGCCGATTGCGACTGGATCTCAAAAGCTTACCCGTGCAATTGTGCGGTCTCCTTTATGACCGCCGCACGCTCGTCGTCTTGCATCGCCTTGGTTGCCGCCCTTGTTGGCTTCCTCTTTTCCGCCGCTCGAGCCGCCGAGGAAGTAGAAGCTGACCCGCCGGAGGTGGCGATTGGAGAGAGGCTTTTCCTCGAGGCGCGTTTTTCGCAATTCTTCCACGAACGCGCAAAAGGCTATGTGAACGCTGTGATGGCTGCGGGCGATCCGGTGCTCGCCCGCACCCTCCCCTTTGATGGGGAGCTGGCAGGAAGCTTCGCTGCGGGTGGAATGAACTGCCGCGCGTGTCACCTCGTCGATGAGCACAAAGAGACCCACGGCAACCGCTCCTACGCGGACTTCGCCCGGCGGAGCCCGGTGTCAGAGCGTGGCGATGGGCGGAAGTTCGCCCCGCGCAACTCGCCACCGCTCGTGAACGCGCTCTACCGCCACGAGCAGAACCGCTTTTTGCATGCCGACGGCGAATTCTTCACCGCCCGCTCCCTGGTCATCGGCACCATGACGGGGCGGAATTTCGGCTGGCTGCCACAGGAGGAGAAGGTTGCTCGCGAACACATCGTGAAAGTGGTTCGCGAGGACGATGGAAATGGCGCGCTCGCGAAGGAGTTTGGCGGCGCATATCGCGTGGTGCTGAAAGGGACCGATCCAGCCATTCCGGAAGAGTTTCGCCTGCCGAAGAAGTTCCGTATCGATGTGGAGAAAGCGAGCGCCGACGAAGTTCGTGAGGCGATCGCCGCACTCGTCGAAGCTTATATGGAAAGCCTGGCGTTTGCCTTGGATGAAAACGGCGAGTTCAACGGTTCGCCGTATGACGTTTTCCTGAAGAAAAACCGCCTCCCTCGGAAGCCAAAGTCCCGGGAGGGCGCATTGGAGTATGGGCGGCGATTGAGAGGGCTGCTCGCGAAGCTGGAGAGGCCGAAGTTTGTGAGCGAGGCAGACGGCAAATTCGCCACTCACAAGCAGGAGTTCAGCTTCGGCGAGGAGGAGTTGAGGGGACTGCAAACCTTCCTCTCCGAACCCGGTGCGACGACGTCCAAGGCCGGTGTGGGCAACTGCATTGCCTGCCACGCACCGCCGCTTTTTACCGACTTCAACTTCCATAACACCGGCGCCGCTCAAGAGGAATACGACGCGCTGCATGGTGAAGGTGCTTTCGCTGCGCTGGATATTCCCGATCTGGAAGGTCGCGGTGGGAACGTGGAGAAACATCTGCCGCCCACAGCAGCGCACCCCAATGCGCTCGGAACCTTCCTCTCCGTTCCTTCACGCGAGCATCCGGGACAGGTCGATCTCGGCTTGTGGAATGTCTTCGCAAACGATGACTTCGCGAATCCACAAAAGGCTCTGAACGAGTTGCTTTCCCGCGGCTCAAAGGTCACGAAAGCCAGCGAACTGCTCCCGCGCACCATCGCGCTCTTCAAGACGCCAAGCCTGCGCGATCCCGGTCACTCCGCTCCCTACCTGCACACTGGGCAGAAAGACACGCTGGAGGACGTTGTGGATTTCTACAGATCCTCGTCCCAGCTGATGCGCGAGGGGAAACTCCGCAACGGCGCGCGCGAACTCGAGGGAATGTCTCTCACGCCAGAGGCGGAAGCTGATCTAACCGCGTTCTTGAGAGCGTTGAACGAAGATTACGAGTAGCAGCTCTTGGGCGCCGATGGGTGTCGTCGCGGGTGAAATAGAACCCATCGACGAATCATGATGGGAGAATTTGTTCCTTGCTGATGCTGGGGTCGCGGCTTTTATTGCCCGACGCTCATGTCGCAGGTTTCAGCCGCTCCTTCCCACCCCCTCGCAGAGCTGCTCCAGCAGCGTGTCGTCATCATCGATGGCGCGATGGGCACGACCATTCAGCAGTACAAGCTGACGGAGGAGCAGTTCCGCGGAGACCGTTTTCGGGATTGGGAGGGGAAAGATCTCAAGGGCAACAATGAGCTGCTGAATCTCACTCAGCCGCAGATTATCCAGGAGATTCACCGCCGCTACTTTGAAGCGGGCGCGGACATCGCGGAGACAAATACTTTCAACGGACAATTCATCTCGCTGGCGGACTATGGGATGGAGGCGCTCGCGTATGAGCTTTCCTTTGCCGGCGCGCAGTGTGCCCGCCGGGCGGCGGATGAGGTGATGGCGGCCCAGTCGGGCCGGCGGTGCTTTGTCGCCGGAGCGATCGGACCGACGACGAAAACCTCTTCAATTTCGACGGATGTAAACGACGCCTCCGCCCGCGGCACGCACTGGGATGAGCTGGTCCGCGCCTACGGCGAGCAGGTGCGCGCGCTGCTCGATGGCGGCGTGGATATCCTGCTCGTAGAGACGATTTTCGATACACTGAATGCGAAGGCGGCGTTCTTCGCAATCGATGAAATCCTAGAGGAGCGCGGGCTGGTGCCGCTGCCGTATGAGCAGCAGCCAACGGCTTCGAGTGATCGCGTGATTCCGCTCATGGCGTCTGTCACGTTCATCCAGAAGGGTGGCACCCGGGGCGTGACCGGGCAGACGGTAGAGGCCTTCTGGAATTCCATCTCGCACGTGCCGCTGCTCAGCGTTGGGATGAATTGCGCGCTCGGACCCGAGGAGATGCGTCCGCTCATCGAGGAGCTATCGCAGATCGCGCCGATCTACGTGAGCGTCTATCCGAACGCTGGATTGCCCAATCCATTGCTGCCGACGGGCTTCCCTGAAACGCCCGAGACGCTCGCTCCGCAGCTCGCTGAATGGGCCCGCGCGGGGATGTTTAATATCGTCGGTGGTTGCTGCGGAACGACTCCGCCGCACATCGAGAAAATCTCCGCCGCGGTGCGCGGAATCACGCCACGTGTGGTGCCGTCCTCGGAACCGTTTCTCCGCCTCAGCGGCAACGACGCGCTGACGCTTACGCCCGAGACAAACTTCATCAACATCGGCGAACGGGCGAATGTCACTGGCTCGCCAAAGTTTGCGAAGCTGGTCCTCGCAGGTAACTATGAGGAGGCGGTGAGCGTCTGCCGGCAGCAGGTCGATAACGGCGCGCAGATCATCGATATCAACATGGACGAAGGGATGCTCGATGGGGCAGCGGCCATGACCCGGTATCTAAACTATATCATGACCGAGCCGGAGATCGCCCGGGTGCCGGTGATGATCGACAGCTCGAA
>DASVRY010000038.1:0-4186 GCA_036388395.1 Chthoniobacteraceae bacterium | reverse complement strand
GCGCCTCCCCTTCTGCGCGACAGCTCTCATGATCATGATTCATGAGAGCCGTAGGCTCTATATCATGATCATGATTGCGCGCGCGTACGCGCAGGCGGCTGTAATCCGGGGGAATTTCCCCCAAACTCTCCGGGGGAATTTCCCTCAGGACGGGGGAATTTCCCCCAAACTCGCGTTCAACACTCCCGCCGCTGTCACGGTTTGGGGGAATTTCCCCCATTTTACCGGCGGCCTCTGCCGTTTTGGGGGAATTTCCCCCAAGCAGGCGCTTCACCTCGGCTATATAGTCGAGCTTTGGGGGAATTTCCCCCACTTCAGCCAGAGCGCTTTCGCGCAGTTCCCGGCTGGTCTCCCGCTGGAGCGCTTTCGCGCGGTTCCCAGCGGCTTCATGCTCTGCTTCGACTTCCTGCCTATCGGCATACTTTTGCTCTGGCGTTAGCGCGAGATCTAATTCGCGCTGGCGGCTGTCCGCTTGATCGAGTCGCGCCCAAGCGTCCCTGGCACGCTCCATGGCATCGAATGACGGCGCGCGGGAACTGATTCCGCCGTCTCTCAGCTTGCGTCCTGCAGGCCGATCCGGCCACTCGTCCGGCAACGGCAATGGTTCATACCACCAGCGTCCCCCACCCCGGAGCACCCGGATGATCTTCAGCTTCACGAGCAACTGCTCGGCGCGCTCGAAGTCCCGACGGTCATGGATCAGCAGTGCATCCTGCAGATCCGCCAGGTCATCCACGGGCACAGCATCTCTCGGCGGTTCGTGATCATAGGTCAGCACGCGGATTAGATCCGCGAGCTTCCTCGCCTGTTCCGGCACCTTATGGATGATCAGCTCGCGCGTCAGAGCCTTGCTTAGTGGCCGGCTCAAGGCTTTCTCCTTTCTAGACCGCGTGCTCCATTAGAGCCACGTTGATAAAAATAGGGGGGGCTCATGCCGAAGCCCTCCCCCGCCCGCGGCGCTGGCCATTATGGCCAGCAGCCGCGGGGCCCTCGGTACCAGTGATTGCGCTCAGAACGAGGAGGCGTCCCGCCTCGTTACGGATGGCCCGTTGCTTCGCATCACCAGCCGGCATGAAAAGTATCGTGTCAGCTTGCATCATAAAGTTGTCACTTCCGCGTGATGATGATCGCGCCCTCCGGCAGTTGCTCTTGGAGCAACTCGCGGATCATCTCCATGCACTGCGTCCGGCTTTCCTCCGTATCTGGGAGTCCGAAGTGCGTCATGATTTCAGGCGCGGAAAAGTGAAGCCCACCGTCAGTGTCCATCCACACGCCTGGACCTAGATATCGATCGAGCTTCTCCGGCGCGCGGCGGATCGGCGGCGTGCCTGGTGATTGTTCCTCGGGACCGATCACGCCTCTTCCTCCTCATCGCCGATCTTACGTTTGCGCCGTTCGATCAGCTCTTGCACGCCTCGGCCCTCGTATTGCTCCGGCGTCAGGCGCTGTGCACGAGAAACCCCGAGTTGCTTAGCTACGCCTACAGGCAACCAGAACGGCAGGTTGCGCGGATCTAGGGTGAAGACGAGGGGCTGTCTCACGCGACCTGTGCCTCCTCTTGGAAATCACGTCGAGCCCAGCTCGTCACCAGCGCTGTCGCTGCACGCATTCCGTCAAGCCCGGTGCTCGCGCGAAACGCCTCTTGCACCGGTCGTGGTGCATCGGCCCAGCACGCCAGGCACAAGAGATCCTTCGTTCGCCGCTGTTCGCATCGAAGGCATGTATTATCGAGACCGCGGCGTGCGCGCTTGTCCCGCTGGTACCGTAAAGAATCAATCTGGCGCTCGGCCACGCGGAGCACCCGACGCACCTCCGGAGAATCGTCGCCGCCGAGTTCGCGAGCGATGATCACCAGTTCAGTCAGACTCTCGATCACCCTCACGGCTGCTCCTTCCGCACGTGAATCGAGATCATCGTATCGCTGCCGGCCGGGATCTCCGCACACAACGCCGCGCCGATCGCAGGCGTCCACGGCCGATCCGTTACCGCGATGGCGGTTGGCAGGGTCGGAGGTTCGTTGCGTTCGGGAGTGTTATCGGGTAAAGGAGCGTCGTCTGACATAGGCGGGGATTGACGTTGATCTCGCGGCGCGTCCGGGATTGGAACCGGACGCGCCGCAATTATTCAGGCCCGGGATTGTTCGTTCATGGGCCTGGGGTTTGATGAGGGTTAGCTAATCGTCAGGCCTCACCTCCTTCGGCTTTATTGGATGGGCGCGAGAACGCTTCCGCGTGCGCCTGGTCAGCCGCTTCCTTCAGCCTCTGGAGACGGTTGGAAAAGCTCCGCTGACGCAACCAGCCAAACAGCAACAGCAGTGCGGCGCCGCAGAGGATTGCCGGCATCATAGCCGTTCCTCCCGCATGGTTGCTGCAGTCATCGCCAACCGGTCGACGGCCGCGACGACCTCGCAATCGATGATTGGACTTTGCGCATCCCTCAGCGCGTTCTCGATCTGAATCAGCGTCTCCTGGTGAAGCGCCCGCTCCTCCCCTAGCGCATAGACCAGCCCGGCCGGTGTTCCGACGTTCCGGAAATGGCTTCGGCTCGCACGGCGATATCGCTTCAGAATCTCCGAGAGGTTCGCCTCGAGCTGCGGAGTCCACTCGATCAGGAGCGACGCCGAGGCAGGTAGTGCCGGTTTCGCCATGGCTAGGCTGGCCCTCCTGTCCGCGGCTTTCCTAGCTCCCGCTCCACCGCTCGAAGTAATCCGCAGCTTTCCCGATGGGTGTACTCGCTCCTTACCGGGATCAATAGCTCGGCGAGGCGCGGATCGTGGGCGCGGACTTTGGCCCGAAGGACGGTCAGAACGCCCAGGACAGTCGCCTTATCAAAGCCTCCCTGCCTGATCTCTTCAGCAACGGCAATGTCCACGCCGTTGAAAAGCGCCCGGATCAGATCCCGCGTTTCCTCATCGAGCATCGGTCAGCCCTCCACAATGCTGTAGATTGGATCCGTCGGTGTCGCACACCGTGAACGCCGGCATCGGCACCTCTGGCCCGTCGATGCGATGAAGCGCGTGGTGCGCGAGGAAGTCGTCCAGCTTGCGCTGCGCATCGGCCAGTGACTGGATCTCGCGCGAGCCGCCCGCAGCGGCCGCGAGGCTAGCATGCCGGACTTTCTCCAGGTGCTTCTTGAGCTGCTCCAGCTCCTCGATCGAGTAAGGCTCGTTCATCCCTCGACTCCTTTCGCCGCCTCGATGCTTTCCGCCTGCAGCTTCTGTCGGGCGATTTCGAGCTTCGCCTTCAGCACGATGGTCAGGCTCTTCCGCGATCGGCCCTGGTCCTCTGCGTCCTGCGTAAGTCGGCGGTGATCCTCTTCGCTCCCTTTTCCCAACATGCCATTGATCACCGCTTTACTGAGCATGTCGCTATAAGGACGCGCCTCCCAAGCCCCGATCGCCTCCATCAGCAGTTCGTAATCCTTCTCCGTCAGCGCCAGTGGATCTGCGGCATTCGAGGTCATGACGCGCTCCCCTCCACCGGCGTGATCCGGCCGCAGTCATACGCGCGTAGGAGTCGCTGCTCTGTCGCGACATCCGCGACCCACACGCCATGGCCTAGCTCCCAAGGGCCACGCTGCAGAGTCCCGGATACAGCGCTGTGATCGTCCAGTCGCACGATCACCTGCATGCCGATCTTCGTCAGCTTGTTGGCGTGGAGCTTACTGACCTTCACCGCGAGCTGTTGCTGCTGGATGGGAGAAAGCCGGCTCATTTGCTGGCCTCGCTTTCGTCGGAGCCGCCGCCGTTGGGTGACGTTAGCGCCTCCTCACGTTTCCAGCCCTGACCCATTACCGACCGCTCACACTCCGGCCACGAATCGCACAGCGCCATTGTCTGGTCCGTAGGATCAATCCACGAGCGAACACAACCACAGGATGGACACGACTGCGATAAACGCATTTCAACGGAATGAGCCCGCGCGTAATCTGCAACAACGCCGTTCACTTTGGGAGAGAGCTGGCTCAGGCTGCCGCCCTCGCTTTGGAGCCGGGCGAGCACATCAGTTAGCAGCGCGCCGGCTTTTATTCCGCGGGTCTGCGCGATCCGGCACAGTGCCGGCAGCGCGTCATCGATCGCCGATTCGGCCGAGTCGATTGCATCCTGATGGCTGTCGCTATACTCCCCGTGCTCCGCAAAAAAGGCTTCGGCTTCGGCTATGTCGCGCACCCATTTCCTCGCGCCATT
>DASVRY010000037.1:0-2847 GCA_036388395.1 Chthoniobacteraceae bacterium | reverse complement strand
GGCGTCGGTCTTCCTCGCGCCGATCGCGCGCGGCAATCTGCAGGTCCATTGGCCGGAGGGGAACGTGATCATCCACCGGGACATCATCGAGCCGCTCGGCGGTGTGCCGGATTACACCGCGATGGTGCGCATGGAGCAATTGCGGTGAGCACGCCCACGGCGTTTCGATCGGTCGTGCGACGCACGGCGGAGGGCGAGCGGAACGAGCAGGACGAAGTCGCTGCCGAAGAGCCGCTCGAGCTGCGAGTGGAAGGAAAGAGCGTCGCGGTGGTGATGCGCACGCCGGGTGCCGACCGCGAGCTGGCTGCGGGATTTCTCGTGACAGAAGGGATCATCCGCAGCGCGCGAGAGATCTTCGACATCACGCAATGTCTCGAAGTTGCGCCGGAGGCGAAAGGCAACGTGCTCGACGTCGCGCTCGTCGATCCGAGCAGCCTCGATCTGGCACGGCTCAGCCGGCATCTCTTCAGCGCGTCGAGCTGCGGCATCTGCGGAAAGGCGAGCATTGATGCGATCCGACAGAGCTTCCCGCCTGTAGAGGACGGCCCGTGCATTGACGCGGCGACTATCGCGGCGTTGCCGGAGAAGCTCGCGTCTGCTCAAGCCGCGTTCCTGCGCACGGGCGGACTGCACGCCTGCGCGCTCTTCGACTTGAGGGGCGACTTGCTCGCCGTCCGCGAGGATGTCGGCCGACACAACGCGCTCGATAAACTCATCGGCTGGGCTCTGTTCGAAAATCGCCTTCCTCTGCGCGAGTGCATCCTGCTCCTCAGCGGACGCGTCTCCTTCGAAATGATGCAGAAGGCTCTGGCGGCCGGCATCCCGATCGTCTCTGCGATTTCCGCGCCGACCAGTCTCGCCATTGATTTCGCCGCCAGCAGCCGTCAGACGCTCATCGGCTTTCTCCGGCCGGGCCGGATGAACATCTACACCGGCGCCAATCGTCTCCGCGGGAGAGCTGACTCCCTTCGTCCCTAATCGGGGAGCCGGTCGAAGCGGAATGAGCAGCAGCCAAAGTCCAGCATTGGCCCTTCGCGGGCGAGCCGCTTCCGCAGCTCAGCGGCAATCGAGTAGCGGCGTTGATTACCGATTGGTTCCATGGCCACGATCCCTGCTTCGCGGAGGATCCGGAGGTGCTTTGAGGTGTTGTACTGCGACAAACCTAGTGCCGTGGAGAGCTCGTTTACGCCGCGCGCTTCCGTGAGCAGCGCTTTGACAATCCGCATCCGCGAACGGTCGGCGAGCGCTCTCAGGATCTCCGTGCAATCGGCGGTCGGCATCGTGGCAGTATGACGTGCCGTCGGGATTAGCGCTCGACCAAAAACGCGGCAGCCACCCTCGCACGTAGATTCGGAACATTGTTTGAACATCCTGCATCCGAGTGACGTCTGATGGCCGAACATAACCCTGCAATACCTATGAAAAAACTGACTGCATTCCTGTGCGCAATCACCCTCACCCCTCTGTTGGCTCTGGCCGCGGACAAGTTTCCCGACATTAGCCACGACGAGCTGACGAAGGCGATCGAAGACAAAAAGGTCGCCCTCATCGACGTTAACGGCAGTGATTCTTACAAGGCTGGCCACATCCCCGGCGCGATTGATTTCGAGTCCGACAAGAAGGAACTCGCATCGAAGCTCCCGAAGGATAAGGACGCGCTCGTCGTCGCCTACTGCGGCAACGAACAGTGCGGCGCCTACCAGGCTGGAGCCAAAGCCGCCAAAGAGCTGGGCTACACCAACGTGAAGCACTACTCGAAGGGCATCGCCGGCTGGAAGAAGTCCGGCGCGAAGGTTGAGAAGGACTCCTAATTCTTAGCTAGCTGCCATTCACGGCCGGAGCCCTCGCGGGCTCCGGCCTTTTTGCTATCCGAGTGCAGCGGGCGGATGAAGCGCAGTTGCTTTGAGGGTACGGTGTGGTGGGTGCTTTCCCCTGTCGCTAGCTGCGCATGAGAACGGCAGAATGACCATCAAGCAGGTCGCTGACCTACGGCCTTCCAAGACTTTGGAAGTGGTTGCGGGGGTAGGATTTGAACCTACGACCTTCAGGTTATGAGCCTGACGAGCTACCAGGCTGCTCCACCCCGCGATTCGTGATGGCTAGAGTAGGTGCTCGCGGCCGCGAGGCAAGGGAAAGTTTCAGGAAGTTTCCGGAACCTGCTGCCGGGGAGCGATGTTTTGGCTTGGCCAACGCTTCTTAACCCTTGTCGAAGCTGAACTTCCCGGGGCCGATGAAGATGAAGCAGAAGAAGACGATCGCCAGTTCGATCGGGTGCGCCGCGGCGGAAAGACCTTTGGTGCTGTACATCATGATCGACGCCATGATCAGTGTCGCAGCCACGAGGGCGCACGCCGGGCGGAAGGCGAGGCCGAGCACGAAGAGCGCGCAACCGACGCTTTCCGAGAAAGCTGCCATGAAGCCCCAGAACTCCGGCGCGAACGTGATGCCGATATGCTTGGTGGCGCGACCGATCTCACGCCATCTGGCAACGCCGCCCGCGAGCTTCGGCCAGCCGTGCATGTAGATGAAGAAGGTTCCCAAGGCGATGCGCAGGAGGAGCAGGCCGCCGTCGTGGTATTTGCTGAGTATCTTCCACATGGCGCGGGACGCTAGCTAGGTGGAGTGAAGGGGCGCGAGTTCAAAACAGCCCAATGAGCCGAAAGGCGGCGACCCCGGCAAAGATGAGCAGAATCCACTCGAACAGGTTCTGCGGGATGACGTGGATCAGGGCGCGTCCGGCGAAGATGCCCGCGGCCACACAGGGAATGAGCACGAGATTGAAAAGCAGCGAGCCCCCGGTGATGAGGCCGAGACTGGCGCTAAAAGGCACCTTGAAAAGATTCACGA
>DASVRY010000036.1:0-8164 GCA_036388395.1 Chthoniobacteraceae bacterium | reverse complement strand
TGGCGGGCCGGTTGTTAACTTCGTCACGTGCTTCCAGACGTCCGTAGCTTTCCACGAAGGCCATCCTAAGTGAGTTGGCATGGTAGGCCTGCGCCTGCCGTTTTCCGGCGGCGAGAATCTCGACGAGCACATTCGCGCGGGCGAACTCTGCCGGGAGCGGGAGCTCGAGCGCGGATTGCCCTGCGGGCAGCGCCTGTTGTAGGCCCTTCGTCGGCTTGATGATCGCAAAGCGCGCGGGATCCTCACTGGCGAAGGGGCTGCTGCTGAAGAGGAACTCCGGATCCATCAGGTAATAGTTCACCGTGAGCGTTGAGAGATTCTTCCAGGTGAGCGCGATCTTGCGGTTCTCGACCTTGAACTCGAAGGCCGGCTCCGTCTCCGCGACCGCTGCCGCATCGCGTTGCGGGTCGGCACCTTGTGGCGCCGCTTTCCCCTCGATTTCATCGAGCTGGGAAGCCACGCCATGGAAGAGTTTGCGCCAGCGCTCCACCGGGTGCGTTGCATAGTTCGTGGCAATCGTCCGCGCGTCGGTCAGTCTTTCCTCGTAGAAGGCGGCGTAGCAGCGGAAGTAATCGTGCTGCAGGCGCATCGGCAGAGCCGCTGGGTCGACCGCAGCGAAGCGACCGAGCGCTTCCTCCACTCGGTCTTGGAGGAAGAGGTAATAGACAACGCTCATCTGATCCACCGGATCCAGTGCAGGTTTGTGCGCGAGGATGCGCAGTAGAGACTGGTAATGTTCGCGCAGGACCGGGTTGGCGATCCGCGGCTCGGCTCCGAGACGGTGAATGCGTTGGTTCACCAGTGGCGTGTATTCCAGATGCTCGTAGGCGCGGCGCTCGATCGGATCGATGGAGAGCAGCTTGCTGACAAGGAAAGGGCCGCTTTCCGCAATCAACGTTTTCTGGTGCCGCAGCCACTCCGTCAGCCGCTCCGGATCGTTGTGCAGCACAGCGTAGCTATAGATTGCGTCGTGATAGATATGTCTCGCGGCCAACAATGCAGTGAGCTTTTGGAAGAAGGCGACGCTCTCCCGCGCGCGCCATGCAACGCGCCCGAGGTCGACGCGCTGCAGATTCTCTTTCTCCAGGAAGGCGAAGACCTCCGCCTCCGTCCCGTGCTGCGAAATGTGCTGCCACGAGGTGGTATCGATCGCGGACAACTGACGCACGACCTTGAACGAGAACGGCTTTGCCGCGCCGAGAACCTTTTCACCTTGTGTCAGTTGTGCAGGAAAATGCGGAAGCGGCTCGGGGGAGGGACTCGGGAAGTAGAACGAGTAGCCAAACTTGCGCGTGCTATATGGCTCGAGCCTCACCCGCTCCATCGGCGTTGGCTTGCTGCCAAGCACCGGCAAAGCGCCACGTGGAATCTGCAGGAGCAGCTCGACGCTCTGTGGGGTCGCTGTCGGATTGCTTACGACCACGTTCGCACCGTAGACGACGCCCGCGAGGAACTCGCCGGTGACATACCTCTCATACGTCTCATTCCCCTCGACCCGGTGCCGCTCGTCAGTCCGATAGAACTGCTCAGTGACCGCGAACTGCGCTTCTCCCTGAGCCAATTCCGAATGCCTGATTTGCTGATGGAAAGCGATCACCGGTCCAGACGCCGTATAGGTGAAGCGACTTTGCTCAACCGTGGTCACGGCTTTTTCAGCAGAGAAGGGGAGATCTAGCAGGGCCAGGGCGAGCATCATCTCTGTAAAGCTGCCGGTCGCCTCGGCGATGTGCTTCGAGAGGAACGGTGCTTCTCCATTCCAGGCAGCATAGTCGCGCCAGAAGCCGTTGATCTTCACGAGATCGGGGGTCTGGGTCGCGCGCGGCAATTCGTAGTATTGGTTCTCCGCCCATTCTTTCGTCGGCCCAAGAGCCCGGAAGAGCGCGCGCACGGATTTGCGGAGGCGCGCGGTGTTGTCCAACCCGAGTTGTCGTTGCGGAAAAGCTCCGAGTTCCTTAGCGGGAGCGGATCGTGCCATTCTCGCTGACACCTTGGCTCTTCCGGGAGGACTATTTTCGGCTGCGTCCTGCGGCCCAGAGTCGGCTGCGTCCTCTCTCCGTGTTCCATCGAGCGCGGCGGCTGCGGGGGAAGGGGAGGCTGCTCGTTGTGCGAGTTCGGACTTCGCTCCCGCAAGCTCTTCAGCAAGTGCGGCGAACTCATTGGCTTGTGCGCCTAGTGAACGACCGCGCAGTGCGGTTTCGAAAAGCTTACCCTGGCGGACATTGTCTGGCGCGATGAGCTCATTCAGCTCGCGGAGGTGTCTGGCGGTCTTAGCTGTTTCGTGCGGAAGGCGCCGGCCGAGGAGAGCTCGTTCCGCAACGTTTAACCGGCCGTAGGCCCAAGGCTCCAGATAACGTGTGAGATCCGCTTCCAGGAGGAAATCATCGATGAAGGCCTTCTCTTTTTTGTTCGCGACGTACGGCTGCACGACGGCTTTGAAGAAGGGCGGATCCTTGCGCCAGAGAAATACGTTTAGCTCGTGGCTGGAAAACTCCGAATAGCGGAGGCGCTTCTCTTCGTCGCTGAGCTTCGGCCATTGGAGCACCCAGGCGAACTTCGCCAGCCGTGCGTCTCCACTCAGGGTGGTGAAGAGGGCGTGAACAGTAGCTAGTGAATCGTAAGTCTGAAGATCGGAGGTGAGCCGATCTTCGAAAATAAGCGACTGCCCCTTCCCGAGGAGAGCAATCTCGCGCTGTGGGCTGAAGTGGTTTTGCGGATCGAGGTTGCGCGACAAGCGCACGTCCCGGAACTCCGCCGTCGCAGCCGGAAATGCAAACTCGCGGAGTATCGCAGTCTCGCCGTTATCGGCATAGATCTGCACGTGATGACGATCACCGAGGAGCTTCCGGTCGACGGAGACGATGCCATCGGCGTCTGGAATTAGATTAAAGATCACGGGAGCTGCCGTGGCGAGAAAGTCCAGATTCGGACCAGCGGAGCGAGTTGGTTGAATGGAATCGAAGGAGGGCTCGCCCGCGACCGACTCTGCAACCGACGACTTACTTTCGCGCCCTCCTGCCGCCCGAGTCTCAACCTCTCCACCTTGCATCGACTGGGCGAGCAATTCCGTTGAACGCAACTCCCATGGGTTTAGGAGCAAGCCAGGACGCGCCAGCATATTGCCTGGGAAGGTCTTCCCGGCCCGACGTTCGAGGATATAGCGAAACTCATCCCCAAGCACTCGACTGTTTGCGAACAAATTCGGCTGGTAGGGCGGGATGATCGAAGAAGGAGATGGCTGGTAAGTGGTGGTAAGCCACTGAAGCAGATTCATGTCCGGAACAAAGCGCGTCGCGGCGACGGTTATCCGTGTCCTAGTGTCAGCATTTAGGATCTTCACGCGCAGGGCTCCTTCTCCGGCCTCGAGCTCTGAGATCTGGAGAGGCGCGGGGTTATTGGCTTCGAGGTGCCGGCTTCCGCTAAGCAACCACGATGCTGCCCGCGCGCCCGCGCTCACGGAGATTGCGATCGACTCACGATGCGCACCACCAACGTGGAGCGTGTAGTCCCCGGGTGGAAGGTTTGCGATTTCGATGAAGCCGTTAGCGACAGCGACCGTGGCAGTGTGGTTCCGGAGAGTAAGCTCTCCGCGTTGCTCGAGGAGCGCCACGTCGGCACTGGTGAGCTTGCCTGGTGCTCCGTTCGCTGGCGTGCGGATGGTTTCACCGACGCGAGCGTTGATCTTGCTCGGACGAACAATGGCGGGTGAAGCCTCGAAGTGCGTGTATCTCCCGAAAGTCGTCATGGCATCGACTCGTCGCATCTCCGGGAGAGTGCCAAGGTTGATCCGGCCGCGTTCGTCCGTCGCCAGGGAGAAGATCTGCGAGTCTGTGAACTGCGCGTGGAAAAAGGTGAACTGCACTCCACGATGAGGCACGGGCTCTCCATTTTTGCCGAGCAACTCGAAGAGCAGATTCTCGCCGACCCGTGTGAAGCGCCCTTCTGAGGTTGCTTCTGTTAGGTCGATCCCATTCACAGACCAGCTCGAGGAGGCGGTGAGATCATCCTTCTTCTTTTCGCCAGCCATCCGCGGCATCTTGGCTGTGAGAGTGGCGGTGAGCGTGTTCAGCCGCTCCGGGACGGTGAACTCGTGCGTGAAGAGGTTGGTGTCATCCAGCTTCAGATCGGAGATCTCTTCGGTGCTGGAGATGCCATCCAACGTGGTTGCCGTGAGGGTGAGGCGTGGCTCTTCCAGGAGCCCGATGGGCACTGCATGGCCGTGGACGCGCAATGCGGTGCGGATCGCTAGTGTCGCTTTGCGGCCGGCGAGGAGTTGCTCCCGCTCGACGTGAAACCGCGCGTCGAGTTCATACTGCTCCGAGTGGTGCGTGATGTTAGCCAGGGTCGCGAATTCGCCTGCGGCATCGCTAATCACGATTTGCTTTTCCGCCTGCTGAGCAGTGAACGGGACGATGATGCGGCCGCTCTTCTCATCCATCGCAAACCGGCGCCCGTCGACCCATGCTGCCGCTCCCGTCACCGGCTTGAATTCTTCATCGAGCACCAGGAGCGCGTCGCCGGCGGCAGTGATCTCCGGGAGCACGTGATACTCGCCTTTGCGGATGAGTGCGCGGCTGCTCGTGCCGCCGCCGATGAACTCCACGATCCAGGCTCCGCGGCGGCCTTTCAGCTCGGGGAACTCGAACCTCCGCGGTATGCGTCGGTACGGATTGCGCGCAGCGGGTTCCGCGCTGAAGTCGTGGGTCTTCTCAACGTTGGCTACGAGCCCGTCCAGCTTTAGGTCGGTGTTTAGGGTGCGCTTCTCCGTGAGGAAAAAGTTCAGCGTGTTGACCTCGTAGATCTTCACCAGGACCTTGGGCGTGTTCTTGAGCCACAAGTCCAGGGCGACGACGTCCGCCGGCCGCAGGACGGGCGGATTGGCGGAGGCGAAGACGACTTCGACGCGATCCTTGATTTGCTGGAACTGCGCCGCGGGAAGCAGCGATGCCCACTGCTCTGCGTTACCAATCCCGTGAAGCATTTTGGCCTCGGCGAAGAGCGCTTTTGCCCAGTCTTCGCGCAGGTAGACGGCAAACGGCTCCCACGCCGGTTCGGTCTTGAAGAGCTCGATGAGGTATTCGCGGACCAACCATTCGTCGTCGTGGATCGGGGTGCTGGTTCCGAGCACCTCGTTCAGGTCGGCCTGCAAATCGACTGGATACGCGACGAGCCCAAGCCGCGTCCGCATTTCCACCCCGGTGAGGCCACTCCGGGCGCTTGGCTCGAGATACGCGGGGTTCATGTAGCCGGTCCGGCGCGGTAGCTTCAGGTATTCGAGGAAGCGTGCTTTGTCGTAGATGCCTTGGGTGCGGTCGTGCTGCAGGCGAGCGAAAAGGATGTGGGCCTTTAGAGTGTTGAAGACGGGGCTCAGGTTCTTTGCGTAGGTCCAGAGCCGCTCCAGCCAAGCCTCGCGTTCCGCTGGCTGGATCTCGGGATCAACGTCTGCATTTGGAGCGAGCTTGAGCAGACGCGTGAAGACGAAAGGTTGATGATCGAGGAGCGCCGGGAGCCGCTTGGACAAGGCGTCGAGTTGATCCGGGAGGAGTTGACGATGTATGCCAAATTCACCAAAGCCTTTGCTGTCGGTGCTGCGAAGATCGGCTTCAACCAACTCGGTGAGGCTCGGCAGATCGGGACGACTTAGCTTGGCGAGAAGAGCACGCTGCTGGGCCTGGGTGAGCTGCACCTTATCGAAGACCAACTGCCGCAGCGCTTCCTCGGAAGCGCCACTGAGATCACTCGAGTTCCTGAGCAGGTGCTGCTGGAAAACCGCGCGGCTGATTCGCACGGGGTCGAGCACGCTCGGGAGATTCGGCTTTTGGTCGATCGCCTCGCGTTGGTGATCGAGGCGCAGATTCAGACGTTCCCGGAGGAAGGTTAGCGTCGCCTGTGGATCGGCATCATAGCGCAGCAGAGCTGCCCGATTTTTAATGATCCGTCGTTGGGCGGAGTCTGGGAAACGTTTAGTCCACTGGTCCAAAGTGGCGGCGAGTTTCGCCTCCTGCTTGGTGTTCTGGTAATGGAGCGCGTGGAAAAAGTAAAACTCCTCACTGCCCGGTAGGAGTTCGGTGAGGACTGCCTCCCGATCCGCGGCGAGAGCAAACTTTTCGATGAAGCCGATCTCGTGTTCCGCGTAGGCGACCGTGGCGATAAAGAGCAGGGCGGGGAGAAGCAGACGCTTTTTCATAAGGAGGATGGACAAACCGCGTGTGGATGGTGGCAGCTTTGCGGAGCAGCGCGCAAGAGCACGACGGATGGCACGGGCGGGTTCTTAGGAGGTGCGCGGAGAGTGCATCCTGAAGTTTGTCATCGCCCATCAGGCGATCCGCTTTTTTTCAGAAAGACCAGCAAGCCTGCCGCAACATGTGTCTGCACGGCGTCGGCTTCTCCGCGCACTGGTCGGGTGATCAGGCCGGCCTTTGCAGTCACAGGTCACTACAGCCACACGAATTCACGCAGGCGAACTTACCTCTTGCATTTACAAGGTAAACACCGACATGGGGGCCCGCACATCGGCCGGAAACGAGAAAACACGTGTTTGCGGCACCCCGCATGCTCATCCCTGAGGTGTCTCAGCGGTCTCGCATCTATCCTTTTGCAAAGTGTCGGTGTCCCCTTAACCAACCAATCATCATGACCAAGAAATCTACCATCCACCTCATCGAAGCCCTTGAAGACCGAATCGCGCCCGCGGGTTTGGTTACAGCCGCCTATTCGCCGGATACCGGTGAACTCACCCTTACAGGAGATGTCGACGCCAACCGCGTCGAAGTCTTCCAGACAGGCCCGGAGACTTATCGCATCCTCGGCACAGCTGCGACTGGGATCAATGCGGTGGGGAACGACTTCCTCGACATCGGCAAGCTGACGAAGCTGACCATCTCCGGAGGCGAGGGAAACGATGAGTTCACGCTCGTGAATCTGCGGGCACTTACTTCTCTCGATTACAATGGTGGAGCAGGCGGCGATACCCTCGATGCCACCAATCTAGGCGTGAAAGGACATGTCCTTATCCACGGAGATGCCGGCAACGACGCGGTAAACTTCGAAGGGCTCTCCACCTCCATCTCAGGGAATCTGACGATCGATGCCGCGGCCACAGCAGGGGATCGGGTCCGGGTGACTATGGACGCACGTGATGTAAATATTGGCGGTACCGTCTTTTTCAACGGCGGCGGTGGCGATGATCGTCTCACTGGCAATTCCCTCGGCACCCTGAGCATTGGCAAAGGGATCGAGTTTACTCCTGGAGAAGGCGGCGGTCGCGTCGATCTGCGGAGCGACGGTGTGACCACGATCGGCAAGCTCTCCTCTGGAGAATCGGTGGTGGTCAACGGTGGCAGTGGAAATGACCAGCTCTCCCTCGGCGGGATCAGCGCCACTCTTGCTGGCGGCATTCGCTTCACCGGTGCTGCCGGGAACGATGCGATCAACCTCGGAGAGAGTTCTGGTACGCTGAAGATCGGCAAACTTGCGAGCCGGCAGTCCATCCTCTTCGACGGTGGAGATGGCAACGACAGCATCACTCTTACGGGCTCAAACCTGACCCTCGCTGGCGCAGTCGATCTCATCGGCGGAAGCGGAGATAACAGCATCAACCTCGATAGCACTTCGGGGGTGGCAAAGATCGGCAAGCTCGCTTCGGGCGAGTCGATCCGCTTCACCGGCGGCATCGGCGATGATGAGGTCTCCCTGAATGCCTCCAGCCTCACTCTGCTCGGCGGCATCAATATGACCGTCGACGCCGGTGCGAACTCCCTCGCAATCTCTGCTGCAAGTGGCAAGGCAGTGATCGGAAAGCTCGCGAGCAAGCAGTCGATCCTCTTCACGGGCCTCGGCGGCGATGATCTCATCGAGACTAATCTCGCCAGCCTCACCCTGGCTGGTGGCGTCGAGGTGAGCGCTGGCGACGGCATCAACACTCTGGATTTCGCAGGCATCGACGGCCTTTTGAAGATCGGTAAACTCGCGGGCGGCCAATCGATTCTCTTCACCGGGGGTGCGGGTAATGACAACATCAGCTCCGGCGTCGGTAACCAAACCCTCCTCGGCGGAATCGAGATGAGTGTCGGCGGCGGGAATAATATCCTGTCCTTCGATGAGGGGAACCTTGTCAAAATCGGGAAGTTCGCGACCGGCCAATCTGTGACCCTCAGTGGGACGGGGG
>DASVRY010000035.1:0-2586 GCA_036388395.1 Chthoniobacteraceae bacterium | reverse complement strand
GATCTCCGTCTGCGGATCGATTCCGAGCAGGTAGTATATAGTCGCCGCGATATCATCCGGCCGCACCGGGTGCTCTGCGGGATACGAACCCGTCTTATCTGAAGCTCCATAGACGAAGCCTTTCTTCACGCCGGCGCCGGCGAGCATCACGGTATAGCAGTGCGGCCAATGATCGCGGCTCACATTGGCATTGATGCGCGGTGTGCGGCCAAACTCGCCCATCCAGACAACCAGCGTCTCTTCCAGCAAACCGCGCTCGTCCAGATCCGTAAGCAATGTCGGCAGCGTCTGCTCAGTGATCGGCAGGTGGTACTTCTCCACGATCGGGAACATGCGCGTGTTGTTGAAGCCGTGTGTGTCCCAGCCGCCGCCGTCTGTCTTCTGTCCACCTATATTGTCTGAGAAATACGCTGTGACAAACTTGGATCCAGACTCCACCAACCGCCGCGCGAGCAGGCAGCTCTGCCCATAGGTAGTGCGTCCGTACGCCTCGCGGACCTTCTCCGGCTCAGCACTTAGATTGAAAGCCTCGCGCAGCTTTGGTGACTGCAGCATGGAGATTGCCCGCTCATAGTAGTCATCCATTCCGCGCACTTGAGTAGAGTAATCCAGCATCCGCGCCTGCTGGTCGACAATGCGCAGCAGCTCCCGCCGCGCCTGCAGACGATCAAATGGTATAGCTTCGGGAAGGCTCAGCTCCGGGAGGGCGAAGCTGGATGAGTTCGGGTCCTGCAGCACGACGAGAGGATCGTGCACCTTGCCCAGGAAGCTGGCATGCTGACCCGGCGTAACCGAGCCGTCGCCGATGATGTGCGGGTAAGACACGGAAGTCGGCATCTCGCCGCGCAGCGGCGCGAGCTTATCAACGATCGATGCATAGGCGGGGAATAGATCGAGAGAATCGCGCAGCCGTTGATCGTCACTCGGTGGCGCGTGGCCGGTAAGCGCGTAATACGCTGCCGAGTTATGGTTGTTCATCGTGTGATGCACCGACCGGATCAGCGTCACCTGATCCATCACCTTGGCCGTTTTCGGCAGCCGCTCGGAGACCTGAATACCGTCGGCCTTGCTGGAGATCGGCTTGTAAGGACCGCGGATTCCCTCCACCGCCTCCGGCTTCATATCGAACATGTCGATGTGAGAAGGCCCGCCGAACTGGAAAAGAAAAATCACCGATTTCGCCCGCGCCTTGATCTTACCTGCAGTCGGCGCTGCCTCCGCGCGCAGAATACCGGGCATTGTGAGGCCGAGCAGCCCAAGACCGCCGACCTTCAGCGCGTGGCGGCGGCTCATCAGCGTCGAATGAAAACTGGAGCAGGCGAAGGTGGGCTTCATAAGTGCAGTGATCAGCGGCGGAACAGAAACTCCTTGGAATTCAGCAGCGCCCACATGAGGTCTTCCGCAGCGCGCCTTCGTTCGCCCACATAGGCGAGGTGTTGCACCGCGCGTTCTTGTTCCAGCGGTGAAGGGTGGCGGGAGAGCGCCATCCAGAAGAGCTCGCCGACGAGTTCGTCGTCTGTTCGGCACGATTGCAGGAGCTGATCGAGCCGATTGCCCGGCCGGGTAAGGAGCTTCTGCACGAGCGGGCCGCTGATGAGTTGGAAAACCTGCGGCATCGTGGTGTCATTCGAGCGCTCGCAATCGGAGGCGATCAGGCGTGGCGGCTTGCCGAAGGTTGCGGCGAAGCGGTCCACCTCCGCCTTGAGCGGCCTGTAGTGTTTGCGACCTTCAGGCACCTGCGCGAGCCGTGTGCCTGCGGGGAAGCCGGCGATTTCCAGCGGGACGTCGAGCACTGCGGCCATTGAGTCGAGCAGCTGCTCGGCCGTGAGTCGCCGCAGAATGCCACGGGTGTGATTTACCTCATCATCGGCGTTGGTGTCATTCGGCTCCGCCGAAAGCTGGTAAGTGGCTGATGCCATGATCGTGCGGATGAGATGCCGCAGATCGTAGCCATGACTGACGAAGTCCGCGGCCAGCTCCTCAAGTAACTCCGGATGCGCGGGCGGATTGCTGGCGCGGAAGTCGTCGACGGGATCAGTTAATCCGCGGCCGAATAGATTATACCAGACGCGGTTTACCTGCATGCGGGCGAACATCGGACTGCCAGAGAGCCACTCCGCGAGCTGAATCAGCTCATCACGATCTTTCGTAACCTGTGGTGCGGTTCCGCCAAGGAAACGCGGAACTGCATCTTCGCCCGTGCGCGGGTTCAGCACGGATCCCTTCCCTTTCAGCAGAACGATCTGATCTCCTTTGAACTCGTTCTTGTCGTTTTCATCCGTCTGCTTGTTCTCGACGATCTTGTAATCGACTCGTGCGAAGAGGCTGGTCCAGTCGTAGTAATCGTCCTGCGTCCACGGCTCGAAAGGATGATTGTGGCATTGCGCGCAGTTCAGCTGGGTCCCGAGGAAAACGCGCGCGGTATTCTCCGCGCGAGTGACGGGATCGCGATTCGCGCGGTACCAATTTGCCGGAGGATTCTCGTAGGTGCTGCCCCGCGCCGCGACCAGCTCGCGAGCAAACTGGTCGAGCGGCTTGTTCTCGGCGATGCTCTGGCGAATCCAGCCGTGGAATGTGCGCATCCCT
>DASVRY010000034.1:0-1688 GCA_036388395.1 Chthoniobacteraceae bacterium | reverse complement strand
TGGTTGACTGGGCTCGATCGAGAGACATCCGGCTGAAGATCGACGCGGTCGATGCGAACCCCGCCACTTTGGAGATCGCGCGCAAACTCAGCGCCGGATATCCGGAGATAGATTACGTGCGCGGCGATGCACGAAGCTTTGAGGATGGCGGAACCTACGACCTCGTCTGCTGCTCGCTCGCCCTGCATCATTTCACGGAAGAAGACGCGGTCCGTGTGCTGCGTCGCTGCCGGGAAGCGTCGCATCGGTTCAGCCTGGTGACAGACCTCGAGCGGTCGTGGTCGACGAAGATCGGAGTCTGGGCCGTAACCGAATTCATCTACCGCGAACCGATGACACGCGCCGACGGGCGGACGTCGGCAGATCGGGCGTTTTCGTTCACCGAACTGCGCGACCTTGCGGAAGCCGCAGGGTGGAAGGACTTTTGTCAGGCGCGGTTCCTCTTTTGCCGGCAAGCGCTGTGGCTGGATAGAGAAACGCCGAGCATCATCCCGACTGCCGAGATGCCGATGCAGGCCGGGCTTTCGCTGCCGGCGGAGGCTTAACTGACTGGGGAGAAGAGCGGGCGAACATCGAACGTTCAACATCCAACGTCGAACATCGAAGGCAGAGGCGCTGCACCCAGGTAGGCGGCCATTGATCACGCCTCAAAGTCCGGAGCGGGGAGGGCCTACATCCGGAAGAGTGCGCCCATTTTTCGACCCAGAATCCGGCTTGTGACGAAGATCGTGATCCCGAGGAAAACCATCGCCCAAACGCCCAACGCAGACGCGACGAAGCGGCCTTCGCCGAGGAGTTGGAACAGTTCGTAGATGGCTTTGGTGATCGGGTAATGCTGCTGCTTTTGCGCCAGGATGAGAGAGTCGGAGACTTCCAGCATTGCGAACGAAAACGCCAGCAACCCGCCGGCGAGGACATTTGCAGCGATGAGCGGGAAGGTGACTCGCCGCAACGTGCGCAAGGGGGTGCAGCCGAGGTTTTGCGCGGCTTCCTCGAGCGAGACGCTCGTCTGTTGAAGCCCGGCTACGGCGGCGCGCACCACATACGGCAGGCGGCGCACGGAGTAGGCGATGACCAGCAGCAGTGTTGGATCCTTTGACGGATTAAGGAAGGCGAAGGGTCGGCCTTCCTGCGTCATCGAGATGTAGCCAAAGGCCAGCACCAGACCTGGGACGGCGAGCGGGAGCATGGCCATGGCATCGAGAACCCCGCGGCCGGGAAGCGTCGTCCGCACCACGACGTAAGCGATGGCTACGCCCAGGACTAGATCGATCAGGGTGGAGAGACTCGCGTATTTGAGGCTGTTCGCGATCGACGGCACGGTGAGCGAATGGCCAAGCGCGGCATGGTAGTGAGAGAGGGTCCATTCGCCAGGCAGCACTGTGCGATACCATTCGCCCGCCACCGAGGTGAGGATCACGCCCAGGTGGGGAAGAAGCGCAAGGAGCGTCACGCTGACGAAGGCGGCTGCCGTGAGCCAGCTCGCCAATCCACGCAGCGGCCGCGCCCCGCCAGCCGTGGTCGCTTTGGACATCATCGCATGGCTGCTTCGCCCGAAAACAAGGCGGCTCAGGATGTAGAGCAGCGCTGTTGCGGCGAGCATCACGACCACGAGCGCAAAGGGAAACGGATTTCCCGCGATCTCTTTGATCCCATGGAAGATATGCACGGAGGTGACACGCGAGTAG
>DASVRY010000033.1:0-2076 GCA_036388395.1 Chthoniobacteraceae bacterium | reverse complement strand
AGTGGAGCCGCTACCGGCAAGAACAGTGTAGACCGGCATCTGCGGGGTGGCTGCGAGGAGCTGGCGCAACTCGCTTTCGACCGGGTCGGTCGCCGGCCATTCACGAAGCAGGCACGCGGCTCCTGCAGGCCGCTTGACTGGAGGACTCGCCGGCTTAACCGCAGCTTGAAACGCGTCGTAGAGCGGCTTCACGGTCTCCTCTACGGCGAACTCCGTCTCCAGACGGGCGCGTCCAGCAGCGCCCATGCGGCTGCGCAATTCATCACTATCGATCAAGCGCCTGAGGGCCTCGGCCAGTTCTGCCTCGGTGCCCGGCTCCACGAGCAGCCCGGTTTCTTCGTGAACGATCTGCTCGGGCACGCCGGCGAGGCGCGTGGAGACGACGGGTCGTGCTGAAGCCATCGCCTCGAGAATCACCGTCGGGAAAACGTCCGTCGCGCCTAGTTTATCGCGCGCGCAGGCAAGGGCGAAGATGTCGCAGCTGCGAAGTTTCTGGAATACCTCTTCCTGGGGCAAGGAGCCAAGCAGCCGCACGTTTTCCGACATGCCAAGTTCCTCGATCTGGGCCGCGAGCTGCCCTCGCCACGGACCCTCGCCGATGATCTCACAGGTAAAGATCCGCCCCTGCTTCTTCAGCTCCGCACACGCCGGGATAAGGTGATGAAATCCTTTGAATTCAATCAGCCGGCCGATGCTGACGATGCGCACCGGCTCGCTCGGCTTCTCCTCCACCTCGCGGCGAAAGTTCGCGAGCTCCATGCCGTTGAACACGCGGAGCATCTTCCCTGCAGAATCCGGGCAGAGCTGCGCGACGAGGCCTTTGCTGAATTCCGTCTCATTCGCGACGAACTCAGCGCCGCGACAGATCTCCCGGAGCAGGTCATCGCTCCCGAGGTCGCTCATAAAATCCTGCCCGTGCGTAGAAATACTGAAGGGCAGCCCGCTGATCTCCTTCACGAAAAGTGCGGTGTGCGCCGCGCGGTTGGCGAAGTGCACGTGAAAGTGCGTGAGTCCGCGTGCACGGAACAGATCGGCGAAGTAGAGCGCGTTTCGGGCTCGCAGGGCGGCTTTGTATTCCTTACCGAAGCGACGGTCGTGCTCCGCTATCAGCGCTTCCGGCCAACGCCCCTGGCTCTTCGCCTCGGCTTCGTGGAGCTTCAGGATCGCCCCCGGTGGAGCGTAATGGATTTCAGCCTTCATCCGGGCAGCATGCCCGTGGCGAAACGAAGTCGGCGGCGGGTAAATGGAATAGAGCTCCAGCTCTACGCCCATTCGTTCCAGCGCGAGGATCTCTGTGTCGCAAAAGGTCTGCGACACCACAGGGTAGCGGGAAAAAAGGTAGGCAAGCCTCACGGCGCGGCGAGTCTCGGAAGGGCAGCGGAGAAGAGAAAGCACTAAAATGGGCTCCGTGAATGGTGATTGGTGGACGGTGAATGGTCCGGAGCCGCCTGGCGTCGGGGCAGCTTTACCAATCACCAATCACGCAGCTTGCCCCGCCCCCTCCAGATGAGGGAGAAAACAACCCGCATGCTAACTGCTCACGACACGCCCCGGATCGAAACCGAGGTGCAGGTGATGTTCTTCGACACCGACTGCGCCGCGGTCGTGCACAACATCGCCTACCTGCGCTTTATTGAAGTCGCACGCACGCTCCTCGCGGAGCAGCTCGGAATGGGGCTCGCCGAGATGGCTCGCACTGGGGTTTACCCAGTGGTGGTGCGCACCGAGATCGACTACAAGAAGCCGGCGGTGCTCGGCGACAAGCTCGTCGTGCATGGGCGGCTGGAAAGCGTGGAGCGGATGCGCTTTTGGTGCGCCTTTGAAGTGCGGCGTCGCTCCGACGAGGCGCTCATGGTCACGTCCCGCCAGATGCTCGCGGTGATCCAGATGCCGCCCGGAAAGCCGGTGCGATTGCCAGCGGATTGGAGAACGCGCTTCGCCCACCTGCGGCCCAAGGCGACGCTGTGAAGATCGGGCTCGTTCGCCGCGGTTTTTCTCGCACCGGGGGCGCGGAAGCTTATCTCCGACGTTTTGCAGAAGCGGCGCGCGAGGCCGGTCACGAATGCGTGCTCTTCG
>DASVRY010000032.1:0-10757 GCA_036388395.1 Chthoniobacteraceae bacterium | reverse complement strand
CTCCTCGCCGGTTTTTTCCTCGGTGCAACGACCCGGTCCAGCCATCACGTCGAGATAGACCAGCCTGAACCTCTTGTGCATCGACTTAGTCGTGATGCCGCAATAATTTCGAAGGTAGTGGTGTTTCCGGCGAGCCCACTGACCGCTAATCCGAACCGGGAGCCCGTCGCTACCGAGCACGTATGCTTGTTTTTCCGGGGAAGCCACGGCGCGGACGATAGATTCCGCGTGTTCTTGGGGCGAGCACCAAAACCAAGACCGGCCACATGCGCAACGAGCCCGCCTTCCGAAAGCTGAAGAATGCAGGAGATCCACAGCAGCTTACCGCTGAAATGACGAGCGGGACGGCCAGCATAGAAGATCAGCGTTAGCGTCCGGCCTGCTTTGAACTTCGTTTCCCTCCGGCTCCCTCCAGGCATGCGCAGCCGCACCACGGCCCGGGCCGCCTGCCGGAGTTCGATCACTCCGAAGGGCATCGACCCCGGTAGCGGACCGCTTGCTCCGAATTAACCAGCCGTATCCTGAAACATCATGAACGTCGAAGAGATCAAACGCGGCATCGCTTCACTGTCCGCAGCGGAACAGGGCGAGCTAACGGCTTTCCTCTTCCACCTTCGGCACACCTCCGATCCAGACTATCAGGAGCGCGTTGCGACCAGGCTGTCTGACCGCGACAAAACTCACTGGCTTACGCCCGAGGAGTTTGAGCGTCAACTCGACCACAATTACCTTGAGGGAGTCAGTGTGAGGTTCTTCTGCGCGCGCCCTAAACGTGAGCAGTGGAAGACTGGTATTTTAGACGGCCCGCCGCTACCGTTCCGCATGCCGACTGATCTACCACTTCACCAGATGACCCTTCCGGCGAAAATGGAGCTGCTCGAGGCGCTCTGGGACGATCTCAGCCGCGCTCCTGACCAGCTCGAGTCCCCGGAATGGCACAAGGACATCCTCGATGATCGCCGCCGGAGCCTTGAATCCGGCGAGGAGACGCTTTCGGACTGGGAAGCGGCCAAAGAAGACATTCGTCGTCGCGTTTCGTGAGGCTGCGGATCCTCGGATCCGCAAAGGAGGATCTCATCGAGGGCTACCACTCTTACGAGGAGCAGTCACCCGGGCTCGGGAGCTATTTTCTTGATTCGCTCTTCCCGGATATCGACCCGCTCATTCTCTATGCAGGGATTCACCGCAAGGTCATCGGCTCCCATCGCGCCCTCTCCAAGCGCTTCCCCTTCGCCATCTACTACGACTTTATGGACAACGAGCTTCAGGTTCAAGCCGTGCTCGACTGCCGACGAAGACCGTCCTGGGTTCGGAGGCGACTAAAACGAAGGGCTTAAATAGAGAGGGTGTAGCAAGGAGTGGAACGAGCCCTCCGACGAACCAGACGCCTCGTGCAATCCGCAAGATCAGCGTTTTCACCCGGCTTGCGACTCGATACGCTGGGCCGCATGGAAATCGTCAAACAACTCTCCGTCTTTCTCGACAACCAGCCTGGGACCCTCGCCGCTGTGTGCGAGGAACTGGCCAACGCCAAGATCAATATCTACGCGCTGACGATCTCCGATACGACCGATCACTCCGTCGTGCGCATGGTGCTGAGCGATCCGCTGAAGGCCCAGGAGATGTTCGAAGAGCGCGGCGTGCTCGTGATCGATAACAACGTGCTGATGTTCGAGAACAGCAACAAGCCCGGGGCTTTAGCCAAGATCGCGCAGCGGCTGGCGAAGGCGGACATCAATATTGAATACGCCTACCTTGCAACGAGCCCGAAGGCGAAGAATGGCCTGCTGATCCTCCGCACCAGCGACACGAAAGCGGCGCTGAAGGTTTTGAAGAAGCTGGACCCGGCCGGTTAAACCCGGCGAGTAGCTCGGGGGCTGCCCCAGCTACTTTGCTCCATCCGTTACACAGCCGAAATACGTAGGGACCTCAGCTCATGGAAACCACCACCACTCACCCACTCGCTGCCGCTTCGCTGGAGCCCGGCCCTACGCCGGCGACGGTCACCACGCCGCCGGCGGCGATCACCTCGATGCAGATCTGGCAGGGCCAGCCGTTCCCGCTCGGCGCCACGGTCACGCCGGAGGGGGTGAACTTTGCGCTCTTCTCGGAAAACGCGACGGGGGTGGATCTGTGCCTCTTCGATCACCCGGATGCGCCGCAGGAAACGCTCCGTATCCGGATGACGGAGCATACGGATCAGGTGTGGCATTGTCTCGTCCCCGGCCTGCTCGCGGGTCAGCTCTACGGCTATCGCGTCTATGGCGCCTATGATCCGGAGCACGGTCATCGCTTCAACGATGCGAAGGTGCTGCTCGATCCGTATGCGAAGGCGATCACGGGGTTGATCAACTGGGGGCCGGAGATGTTCGGCTATGAAATGGGCTCGGCGGGCGACAAGTCGGACCTTTACCGGGATTACCGCGACAACGCCTACTTCATGCCGAAATCCGTCGTGATCGATGATGTTTTCGACTGGGGCGACGACCGGCCGCCGGGCACGCCGCTGCACGCGTCGGTAATCTACGAGGCGCATGTGAAGGGCTTCTCGAAGCTCTGCCCGCATGTGCCGCCGGAAATCCGCGGCAGCTACGCAGCGATAGGTAGCCAGTTTGCGATCGATTATTTCACGAAGCTCGGGATCACGGCGGTGGAGCTGCTGCCGGTGCATCATTTCGTGAATGACGAGTTCCTGCTCAATAAAGGGCTCTCGAATTACTGGGGTTATAATTCAATCGGCTACTTCGCGCCGCACTCGGCCTATTCGTCGATGGGGATCCAGGGTCAGCAGGTGTTCGAGTTCAAGCAGATGGTGAAGAATCTGCACGCCGCGGGGATCGAGGTGATCCTCGACGTGGTTTACAATCACACCGGCGAGGGCAATCACCTCGGGCCGATGCTCTGCTTCCGCGGAGTGGATAATACCGCCTACTACCGGCTCGTCGCGGACGACAAGCGGTACTACATGGATTATACGGGCACAGGCAACACGCTGAACATGATGCACCCGCGCGTGCTGCAGCTTATCATGGACAGCCTGCGCTATTGGGTGCTCGAGATGCGCGTGGACGGCTTCCGTTTTGATCTCGCAGCGACGCTCGCCCGCGAACTCCACGAGGTGAGTCGGCTCTCCGCGTTCTTCGATATCATCCACCAGGATCCAGTGCTCTCCCGCGTGAAGCTGATCGCGGAGCCTTGGGACGTGGGTGAAGGCGGTTATCAGGTCGGCAATTTCCCGGTGCTCTGGGCCGAGTGGAATGGCAAGTATCGCGACTGCGTGCGCGCCTACTGGAAGGGCGACGAAGGCCTGATCGCGGAGATGGCTTACCGTCTCACCGGCAGCTCGGATCTTTATCAGCGTGACGGCAAGCGTCCTTACGCGAGCATCAATTTCCTCGTGGCGCACGACGGGTTCACCCTCAAGGATTCGGTGAGCTACAACGACAAGCACAACGACGCGAACGGCGAGGGCGGTCAGGACGGGCACAACGACAACCGCTCGTGGAATTGCGGTCACGAAGGGCCGACCGACGACCCGGAGATCTGCAAGCTGCGCCGCCGCCAGATGCGCAATTTCATGGCGACGATGTTCCTTTCGCAAGGCGTGCCGATGCTCTGCGGCGGTGACGAATACGGCCGCACGCAGAACGGCAACAATAACGCCTACTGCCAGGACAACGAGATCAGTTGGTTTGCGTGGGATCGCGACGAGCACGAGGTGCAATTTCAGGAGTTCACCTCGCGGATCATCCGCTTCCGCCACGACCACCCGGTATTCCGCCGGCCGAAGTTCTTCCAGGGCCGCCGGATTCGCGGGATGGATATCAAGGACATCATGTGGTTCGACACGGACGGAACCGAGATGACCGATGAGGACTGGGATTCCGCCTATGTCCGCTGCCTCGGCATGCTGCTCAGCGGCGACACGATGGATGTGCGAGATCCGCGCGGTGAGCCGATCCGGGACGAGACTTTCCTCGTGCTCTTCAATGCGCACCATGAGCCGGTGAAATTTGCGCTCGCCGGTCAGGAGGACGTCGGTTGGGAGCTGCTCCTCGATACGAAGCTCGAGACTGGCTTCCTCGAAACGCCGGTCACCTACGCCGCGGGCGACGAGATCGAACTCGTCGAACGTTCGATGTGCCTGCTCAAGGTGAGCAAAGGTGCAAACGAACGCGCCCGCACGGCATCGTGGCGGAAGCGCGAGAAAGTTTCGCCTCCTTCTCCGCCGCCAGAGCCACTGACGACGCCGAAGCAGCCCGACCCGACAACGGGTGGGACGGCCAAAAACGTCCCCGGAGCTCCACGTCAGCCAAAGCCGGCGCCGAAGACAGCGCCGCGCTCAACGCCGACGCGCCGACCGGAATGACGTTGCTTTCGTGGGCGGGGCTTGCTTGTGCTCGGCATGCGCAAAACTAAAATCATCTGCACCCTCGGGCCGGCTACTGAATCGGCGGAAGTTTTGGTGGGGCTGGTCAGCGCCGGCGCGAACGTTTTCCGGCTGAACATGAGCCATGCCGCCCATGATTGGGTGCGCACGATCGTGCCGCGGATTCGCGCGGTCGCGAAGGAACTCGACCAGGTCGTTGGGATTCTCATGGATACCCAAGGGCCGGCGATCCGCACGGGTGATCTGCCGACCAAGCTCACGCTGCATGCCGGCGACATCTTCGAGTTCACCGTGCGAGGCGAGCAGAGCGAGGAGCAATACTCGGTCAATGTGAATTACGACGGGCTGATCGACGACATCGGCGTCGGCGATACCGTGCTTGTCGACAACGGCGTGCTCCACATGAAGGTGCTGGAGAAAACCGGCAACCGGATCCGCTGCGAGGTGCTGACGGAAGGAATCATGGGCTCGCGACGGCACATCAACCTGCCCGGCGTGAAGGTAAACCTGCCGCCGCTCACCGAGAAGGATCTGGCCGACGTCGCGCTCGGCGCGGAGCTCAACGTGGACTTCGTCGCGCTCAGCTTCTGCCGCGAACCAAGCGATGTTGTTGCCCTCCGCAACGTGCTCCAGGAGCACGGCAGCAGCGCGCGGATTGTGGCCAAGATCGAGGATCAACTCGCGGTGCGGAACATCACAGAGATCATCAACGAAACCGACGTGATCATGGTCGCGCGGGGCGATCTAGGGATCGAGTGCCCGATGGAAGATCTCCCGATCATCCAACGCAAGATCGTGAAGCGCTGCCTGCAGAAAGGCCGGCAGGTGATCGTCGCCACGCACATGCTCGAGTCGATGATCAACAGCCCCGTTCCCACGCGCGCGGAGATCACCGACGTGGCCAACGCCGTCTTCGAGCAGGCGGATGCGATCATGCTCAGCGGCGAGACGACGGTCGGCAAGTATCCCGTCGAGTGCGTGCGCGTCCTCGACCGCGTGGCGCGGCGCATCGAGCGCAGCGGCGGCGCCGGTTACGCCTCCGAGGCGATCCTCGAGGATGATCGGCATCGCACCGTCAGCTCCGCGGTGAACCTCGCAAACTCGCTGCCCAACTCGCACCTCGTCGTCTTTACGCGTCGCGGCACCATGGCCGATTACGTCGCCCACATGCGCCCGCTCCGCTCGCCGATCCACGCCTTCGCACCGACATACGAACTGTGCCGGAAGCTGGCGCTAAACTGGGGCACCTGCGCGCACTACCTACCGTTCGACACCAATCCCGCCCGCACAATCGGCGCCGCGCAGAACCTCCTCATGGAGCGCGGCTCAGTGAAGTCCGGCGACCGCCTGGTGTTCGTCAGCGACCTACTCGCCGGAGAAGACCGCTTCGACTCGATCCAGGTGCGAGTGGTTTCCTAACGGATGAATCCGTTTGCCTGATAGCTGGCAGGGGTTCTGGTCATTTCGCCCTGCCCACTGGAGCAGACAAGCAAGCGGGGTGGCAAACTAGACGCTTGTACCTCGCGCAAGCCTCCGCCGCCGGTCGCGAAGCCGACGGGCTAGATCTCCAGTGCCTTTGGGAATTTCGACTGCAGCCGGATGCCTTTCTCGGTGATCGTCACGACATCTTCGTGACGCACGCCGCCAAGGCCGGAGTAATATAGACCAGGCTCGACCGTCACAACCTGACCGGGGATGAATGTGGTGCGGGCGATGCGCGGCTCTTCGTGAATCTCCAGGCCGAGCCCGTGACCGAGCCCATGGAAGAAGCCGCACCAGCGTCCATCGCGCTGCTCGGTCGGGTAGCCTCGATCGGTGAAGAGCTGACGCACACCATCCTGGATCGCCTTGCCTGAAGCTCCCGGTTCCATTGCCTTCAGCGCCTGCTTTTGGCCTTCGAGACACGTTTCCCACAAGGCCCGTTGAGCGTCGCTCGCCTGGCCGCGCACCACTGTGCGCGTGATGTCGCCATAGTATCCGGTCGTCGCCGATCGCGGAAAGATATCAAGAATGATCAGCTCGTGTCCGCGGAGCGGACCGTGACCGCGCTCGTGAGGATCGCAGGCCTGCTCACCCCCGGCGACAATCGTATTCGCCGGAAGGCCGCCGACGCGCAGAATCGCTGAATCGATCTCCGCACGGAGGATTTCGGAGGTGAGTGCCTTGGCACCCCAGCGAAGAATCTTCTTCGGGCCAATCTCCGCAGCCTTGAGCACCTCCATCCCGCGCGCCATCCCGGTCTCAGTGATGCTCAGCGCCTGGCGGAGAAACTTCAGCTCACGTTCGGATTTCTGTTCGCGCTCGGCCCAGAAGAGCCCTTTCTGCGGCAGGGGGGTAATGCCGTGCTCCGCCAGCGCATGCGCAAGCCCAAGTGGGAATGAGCCCGGAACCGCCACCCGCTTGATCTTCCGGCTCTTCAGGAAAACGGCGATGTGCTCGCCGAAGGGCGACTCCTTCTTTTTTGAGCAGCGTTCTGAAATCTCGGAAAGCGCGACTACTTCATCGACCTGTGCGTCGCGGCGTCCGCGGTCGATTTCCAGATCGCTGAGGACGATGGTGCGTCGGCCTTCCTGCTCGAGGAAAATAAACGCGTCGGGCGCGAAAAAGCGCGTGGCATATAGCGCGTCGGCGTCGTATTCGCTCGCGGCGACGATCAGTTTGGGCAGGGACTTCTTCATGAAAGTGGGGACGCCGAACGCTCGATCCGCACGGCGACAAACTTCGCATCCTTGAGGATGTATTTGCGGAGTTCGAGCGTGACGCGCGCCAGTGGAAATTCGGCAAGTAAGCTCACCGCGATCTTCTCGGCGAGGGTCTCGAGCAGCTTCAATGGATGGACCAGAGCGATCTCCTGGACCCGCCGGGTGAGGATGAAGTAGTCCACCGTGTTCTCAATCCGATCGTCGAGTGCGGAGAAGTCGTGCCTCGGCTCGAGCAGAAGGTTCGCGGTAAGTCGTTGAGCCGTCGCGCGCTCCTCCTCCGGCACACCGATCCGAGCCGAAAGCTCGAGCTGCTCTATGACGATCTGATCGGGCACGGCGGATCTTTTAACTACGGAGGACGCGGAGAGCACGGAGAAAGGAGGAGGGCGGCAGCTGCGGATCGTCCTCCTACTCTTACTCGAATTGATCTTCGGAAAACGCCGAACGCCGAACTTCCAACGCCGAACGCCGAAGGCAGATCGCCAGCGCACCGTGGCTCGGTTCGGGGCACCCGCCGCCAACTACCAGATCCGCTTACGCCTATTCTCCTCCGGACTCCGAGTGCTCCGTGGTGAAATTCTTACCCCAGCCGGAAGCGAATCTCCCGCACCGTCCGAGCACCGAACTGCGCTTTCATCTTTTCGAGGATCTGCGGCTTCCAAACGCGATCCAGCTCGAAGTGCACGGTCGGCTGCAGCACGTGCACGTAAAGCACGCCATCCTTCAGTCGCTGCGGGCTCGAGTGCCCGGCGATGAATTCCCCGACGATCTCCTTCCAAGCCTTCAACACTTCGTCCTCTCGGAGGCGGTCTTTAAGTCCGAGGCTCGCCATCACCTGTGCAAGCGCCTTGCTGATTGGCTCCGCCGTGTGCCGTACTGCTGGCGTCTGCGGCAGACCGCGCCACTCGGCGATCACGCGGGCGCGGAGCTGCTCGGAGGTCATGGTCGCGACTCTAACGGAGACGCCCCGTGGCGCACGTGCAAAAAAGAAAGACCCTCACCTGGCGAGGTGAGGGTCTTCAGAAAAGGATTAAACTAGAGCCGCTTACTCGCCGTCGCAGCCGATGGCCTCGACAGGGCAGCCTTCCATGGCTTCACGGGAGAGGGCCTCTTCCTCCGGCGTCTCAGGCTGCTTATGCACGAAGCTATGGCCGCCATCATCATTGCGCGTGAAGTTTGCGGGCGCGGTTTCCCGGCACAGATCGCAATCGATGCACTGGTCGTCCACGTAGAACTTACCAGTAACGTTATCTGAATATTTGTTAGCAACTTCGGCCATAAATTTGTGAGTAACCCTGCGGTTTTCGAGCGGGCAAAAATAGAGGTGAGCCTCGGCATTGCAATGACTTTTTCCGCGCCCGCTGCGACGTTGGACACGAGCTCCTTCCTTCACCCTTCGGTGTTGGGAGTTCGGCGTTCAGCGTTTTCTGAAGATCCTTCGAGGACGAATAGGAGGACGAGGACGATTTGGCCCGCGGACCCGCAACCCTCCCGCCTTGACCGCCCTGCCGGCGAACCCGATGTTCTCCACCCCATGACGGACATTCTTTCTCCCACGGTGATCCCTGCCGAAGGCTGGCACTCTCTGCACCTCTTCTTTAAGATCGAGCACGGTCAGTGGGCGCTCCTCAGTCCGACCGAGCAGCGCGCAGCGAAGACGCGCTTAACCGAACTCGTGCAGGAAATCCGCGAGCTGGAGACGACGCAGCTCTTTATCTACAGCATTGTGTCCCCAAAGGCTGACATCGGCTTTTGGCTGCTGACGCCTGATTTGCACGTCGCGAATACCGTGGAGAAGAAACTCGCCCTTGCCCTTGGCCCGGACGTGCTCACGCCAGTCTACAGCTATCTCTCGATGACGGAGCAGAGCGAGTACATGACGACGGACGCCGAATACGCAGAGTCGCTCGAGAAGGAGGATAATCTCAACCCCGGCACATCGGAGTTCGACCAGAAGATGGCGGAATTCACCGCCCGGATGGCGAAGTATCGGAAGGATAAGCTCTACCCTGTGATGCCGAGCTGGCCGGTGTTCTGTTTCTATCCGATGTCGAAGCGCCGGGCGCCCGGTCAGAACTGGTATGGCCTTTCCTTCGCCGATCGGAAGAAGCTCATGGGCGGTCACGCGCGCGTCGGCCGGAAATATTCGGGCAAGATCCTGCAATTGATCACCGGCTCCACCGGCCTTGATGACGCGGAGTGGGGCGTGACTCTGCTCGCCAAGGACACGTATGACATCAAGGCGATCGTCTACGAAATGCGCTTCGATCCGGTCAGCGTCGACTACGCGGAATTCGGTGAGTTCTTCATCGGCCTCAGCGTTCCGCTGGACGAGCTGTTCCTCCGGGTGCAGTTGTAAAGGTGCGCGTCCGGCCGCGATGTCCGCCGCTATATCACCAGTCCCGATGACTCCGCGCCGTCCTCTCTTCCTCCTGCTCGCGCTCTTGGTCGGCTTTGCCGCTCTGGTCGTTTTTACCTGGCCGCAGCTTCCAGAAAGAATGGCCACGCACTTCGGCGCAGGCGGTCAGGCAGATGGCTGGATGTCGCGAGCAGTCGGAGCGTGGGGGTTGTATTTCACCGCTGTCGGTGTGGCTGGGTTCGTCGTCGGGATGATGTACGCGATGCGGTTCTTCCCGCCCAACACGATGAATGTGCCAAACCGCGACTACTGGTTTGCGCCGGAACATCGTGAGGGAAGTTTCGCCTTTCTGCTGCGGTGGGGTCTCTGGTTCGCGTGCTGGAAGGTCGCCTTGGCGGCCGCTCTGTACTGTTTGATCGTGCAGGCAAACCTCACCACGCCGCCTCGGCTGGATAACGGTACGGTTGGGGGTCTGTCCGGCGCGTTTCTCGCTGGGACGGCAGCCTGGATCGTTGCTCTGTTGGTTCACTTCTACCGAAAGCCCACCATCCCCCGATGAACGAAAAGCTCCTCAGCTTGCGCGAAAACCTCTCGAGCCACGCGCCGCTGGTCATCGCCTACAGCGGCGGCGTCGATAGCGCTTATCTCTTAGCGGAAGCGCACCGGCTTCTTCACGAAGGCGTGCTCGGTGTAATTGCCGACAGCCCAAGTCTGCCACGGCAGGCTCTCGCCGATGCATTGGCGCTCGCGGAGCGGATCGGCGCACGCGTGGAAGTCGTGCAGACCCAGGAGATGGGAAATCCTGACTACGCGAGCAATCCGATGAACCGCTGCTATTTCTGCAAAGCCGAGCTTTTCACCCGGCTGGATCAGCTCGCCGTCGAGCGCGGCTTTCGGGCCATCGCCTACGGCGAAAATGCGGACGACGCACATCAGTTCCGCCCGGGGCGTGAAGCGGCGGAGGAGTTCGCGATCATCGCTCCACTCAAAGATGCGGGGCTCACGAAGGCCGAGATCCGCGCCTTTTCCCGGGAACTCGGCTTGCCGACCGCTGATGCGCCGGCGCAGCCGTGTCTGAGTTCGCGGATCCCGCACGGGACGCCGGTAACGCTGGATGCTCTCGGAATGGTCGAGCGTGGCGAGGCAGCCGTCCGCGAACTTGGATTCCGTGTCTTCCGCGTGCGCCATCTCGCCACGGCAGATGCCGCGCCGCGCGCCCGCGTGCAGATCGCGCCAGAGGAAATGAGTCAGCTCGCCACGTTGCAACCGCGCCTCGAAGCCGGGGTCCTCGCCGCCGGGTATGCTG
>DASVRY010000031.1:0-1660 GCA_036388395.1 Chthoniobacteraceae bacterium | reverse complement strand
GGCGAGGATGATGATCGCCATTGCAAAAAAGATCGGCCGCCCGACTTGCTTCGCGGCCGTCAGTGTCACGGCCGATGTCTCCGCAGGCGTGAGCGGTGCACCTTTGCGATCCTCAGCCTCTTCGCAATGGCGGATGACATTCTCCGTCATGACAATCGCGGCATCGACGAGCACGCCGATCGCGATGGCGATCCCGCTAAGCGACATGATGTTCGACGAAATGCCGAACTGACGCATGAGGATGAAGGAGATAAGGATCGAAACCGGCAGCGGAAACGTGACGATGAGGATGCTCCGGAAGTGGAAGAGGAAAATGACGTGGGCGAGCGTCACGAGGATGATCTCCTCGGCCAGCGCGTGCTTCAGCGTGTCGATCGTGCGATCGATCAAGTCGCTGCGGTCATAAAAGGAGCGGATCGTCACGCCAGGAGGGAGGCTGGGCGTGATCTCGGCAATCCTGTCCTTCACGCCCTGGATCACGGCGCGCGCATTCTCGCCCGTGCGCATGACGACAATTCCGCCGACCACCTCACGGCCATTCACATCCAGTGCGCCGCGTCGGAACTCACCCCCAATCTGCACCGTCGCCACATCGCGGAGATAAATAGGTGTGCCTTCCCGCTCAGCCAGCACGGTCTTCTCGAGATCAGCAACAGATTGCACAAGCCCGATGCCGCGCACGACAAACTCCATCCCGTTCTCCTCGATCACCTTTCCGCCAACGTTCAGGTTGCTCTCTCCGACCGCGTCCATCACTTCCTGGATGGAAACGCCAGCCGCGCGCATTTTCAGCGACGAGACTTCGATCTGATATTGCCGGACAAAGCCGCCGACGCTGGCGACTTCCGCGACGCCTGGCATGGCATTGAGCTGGTAACGGACAAACCAATCCTGCACCGCCCGCAACTCGCCCAGATCATAACCACCCTGCGGCGCCTGCGCGGGATCCACATCGAGGTAGTATTGATAAACCCAGCCAAGTCCCGTCGCGTCCGGACCCAGCTTCGGCACCACGCCGGCCGGCAAGACGTCGCCGAGGAAGTTCAGCCGCTCTAGAACGCGAGTGCGCGCGAAATAGTTATCTATCTTCTCATCGAAAATGATCGTCTGCAGCGAGAAGCCAAACATCGAAACCGCGCGCACCGTCTTCACGCCGGCCAGCCCCTGCAGATTGACCGAGAGCGGATAGGTAATCTGATCCTCGACCTCCTGCGGCGAACGGCCGGGCCAGTCCGCGAAGACAATCACCTGATTTTCGCTGAGATCCGGGATCGCATCGACTGGTGTGCGGTTCAGCTCGAAGACGCCTAGGGCAACGAGCAACAGCGTTCCGCACGCGACGAGGAAGCGGTTGCGCAGCGACCAATCGATGAGGCCTTGGATCACAGGAAAAGAGGAGAGAGGCGCGGGCGCTGCGCTCGGTGGGAGCGCAGCGGCCCGCAACTCGATCAGCGGACTACTTAGTTAGCTTCGACAGGTATTTCGCCGGATCCTTGTCGAACTTCGGCTTGCAGCTCTTGCAGCAGAACTGCACTTCCTGCCCTTCATGCACATGGGCGACTGGCTTACCCATCGACCCGAGCTCTTCACCTGTGACAACGCAGGTCTTGAGCGGATACCGCTTTGCTTCACTGCTCTTTTCCGCTGGAGCCTCTGCGGC
>DASVRY010000030.1:0-7181 GCA_036388395.1 Chthoniobacteraceae bacterium | reverse complement strand
AATCCCGATCGATCCGATCTTCGGGCAGCCGATCGAGCGCGTGGCGGTGCGGAGGCAATACGGTCTCGATCCGGACAAAACCACCTTGCTGCTTTCGGCCGGCGCGCTGGGCGTGAGCCCGACTGAATCCGTGGTCACTCGGCTGAAGGAACTGCGCCACGACGTGCAGACGATCGTCGTCTGCGGGCGCAACGAGGAAGTCCAGCAACGCGTCACGGAGATCGTCGGCGAAGGGAACTCGCGGTTTCACGTGCTCGGCTACTCGGAGCGTATGCACGAACTCATGCAGATCAGCGATCTCTTCATCGGAAAGCCGGGCGGGCTCACCACCTCCGAGGCGCTCGCCTGTGGACTGCCCATGGTCATCTTCTCACCGATCCCGGGCCAGGAAGAGCGCAACAGCGACCATCTTTTGGAAGACGGAGTGGCGATCAAATGCAATGAGCTGACGACCATCCCTTTCAAGATCGACCGCTTGCTCGACCAGCCAGAGCGACTTGACGCGATGCGCCGCGCGGCGCGCTTGTTCGGTCGTCCGGATGCTGCAAAAACAATCGTCGAGACGCTGCTCGACGATCAGCTGCCGCCTCTCGTGCTCGATGATGAACAGCGGGAAGCCATGACCCAGGCTGCCGCGGGAGAGACGGTTTAATGAGCGACTTCTTATGGGGTGTGGCCACCTCTGCCTACCAGGCCGAGGGTGGATATAACGGTCCAGGTGAGCCGCAGACTAACTGGGCCGCCTCGGAAGGTAAGGGCGACGTGGCCGTGACGGGGGCCGCCGCGGATTTCTGGAATCAATATTCGGGTGATTTCGCGCGCTGCCGCGAGATGGGGTTGAATGCGTTTCGCATGGGCATCGAGTGGAGCCGCGTGCAGCCGACGACGACAAGCTCTGCCGCCGTCTCCGGTGACTCGCCACTGGAGGCTCCCGCATTTGATACAGCGGCGCTTGATCACTACGTAGCCATGTTCCGCTCCTGCCGTGAGCACGGGCTCGAGCCAGTCGTCACACTGCATCACTTCGTCCATCCTGCGTGGCTCGGGAGCGACCCTTGGCTGGACCCACGCGCGCCAGAACTCTTCACAGCGTATGCGCGCTACGCGGTAGCCTACGTAAACGAGCGGCTGGATGAGCCACTGCATTGGTTCATCACAATCAACGAGCCCAACATGCTTGTGCTGAATACCTACCTCGGGCACCAGTTCCCCGCGCGAGCGCTCGGCGGCTTTCGCACGATGACGCGAGCCTACAATCAGCTCCTATGCGCTCATGTGCTTGCTTATAATGCCTTGCACGATCTCTACCACGAGCGCGGCTGGCGGACGCCAAAGATAACGATCAACAACTACTGCAACGATCTGTATTGGTCGGATAAGTTGCTTCTGGATTTGCTTAGCTCACGCGAACGCGGCGTGTCGCCCGAGCAGCTCGGTGACTATATCTGTGAACGCGCCCGCCATTTCGAGCGGGCATTCATCGCGGCGCGCATCCCCCTGCACAAAGATCTCGCCTATTATTTCGGCGCGGGGCTAAAGAGGCTAAGCAACTGGATCGGTTTCCGCACCTTTAGCGCGGAAACCTTCCGCCCATTCCTGGAAACGCTGAAGGCTGCGCCACGCGCCCAGACCCTCGATTACATAGGCCTGGATTATTACGATCCCTTCGCGGCGCATGCCTTCCGGCTGCCGGTCTTCTGGGACCATGAGTTTAAAAATAAGTCATTCCGCGCCTGGGTGCTCGCGACGGTGACTAGCAAGTGGTGGGATTGGCGCGTCCTCCCGCGCGGCCTGCATTTCTTCTGCAAACATTACGCCGAGGATTTTGGCCGGTCGGTGCTCATCGCCGAGAACGGCATGGCTCTTCGGCGCCGCCCGGACAACCTCACAACGAACCGCCGCGACCGGATTACCCGTAGCCAGTTCCTCCGGCTCCACGTGCACGAAGTCGTCAAGATCCTTCAGGATAACGTGCCCCTTGCTGGATACCTGCACTGGTCGCTCTTCGATAACTACGAGTGGGGCACCTACACGCCGCGGTTTGGCCTGTACTCCATAGATTTCGCCTCTGGCACAACCAGATTGGTGGAAGATCATCACGGAGATCGACCGAGCGAGACTTATGCAGCCCTGATCAAGGAAGCTCGCGAGAAGATCGCAAGGGAACACCCCGGCGATATCTAATCTGTTAGCGGCTGACCAGGCGCTGAGCTTACGCGTCTATGGCTTGACGCTCCCACCGAAGATCTGCTGCGCCAGGGCTCGCGTGTAACGTTCTGCCCCCGCGGCATTCAGATGCATGGCATCATAGCGTTCCTTCGGGTCGAAAAGTTCCGGCCACGCGGGTATTTCCGAGAAATCGTGGAGCGGAGCCATGCCTGCTTTTTCCGGATAGACCCGTTGCTCCGGCACTACCGGGGCGATGACAAAGCAGATCTCGGCGCCAGTCTTCTGAAGTCCAGCGAGCATCGCTTCGAGGTTGCTCTGCGCGCCCGGCCCGGCGGAAGTCCGGAGGTGCGCTCCGGCTTTGCGCGTGGAGAGTTCAGCCGTATAAGCGGCAAGCTCTCGTCCAGTGAGGCCCCCCGGCCGCTTCAACGGGAGATACCCATCCTTGCGCGGGCCGAGGACTTTCTTTTCATCGTCTGGACGGATTCCCAAGGCGCGCTGGAGTAACGCCGCCCCTCGCGCCGTATTGAGGACCTGTCGTAGGTGAAGCACCCAATGTTGGCTAAACTTCGACCAACGGTTCGCCCTGCGGTTGGCGTGCTGTTCATAGACCATTTTGGTCCGCTTCCAGTCGCGCCAGTAGATTGACCGTTCAGAGCCGCGCTCGAGTGTCGTCCGCTCGCTGTGAAAGGGGCTCAACTCGACGATCGCCCTTCGAAGTACCGGCTTCAGAGAAAGGAATCGATCGCAGAAAAACCCGTCTTCCGGAGAAAACATGGCGTCAATCCCGAGATTGAAGGATCGGCATTTCACTCCGTGATCACGCGCCACGGCATCGAATACCTCCGGCTGGAACTGTCGGTAAGTGCGACTCGAGCCGATGAAAACCGTGTCGAACTCGTGACCATGTTTCTCCCAGTAGCGAAGCTTTGCGCTGACTTGGGGAATATGCGGCGGCGGCAGGAACATCCCGGCGCCCGCACACGCGAGAGCGCCACCTGCGAGGAAAAGACAGGCGTTACGCAGGCAATGTGCGGCACGGCGAAGCACGGGGCCAAGGTGAAGCTCCGCCACTGAAGCTGTCGAGCGATGAAACTGGGATCGCAGAAACTACCCCGCGTGCAGGCTTCACTTGCGAATCACTCGGTATGCCCTACCAGCAGATCGGAAACTACGGATTAATCGGCAACATGCGCACGGCTGCGCTCGTTGGGATCAATGGGGCTGTCGACTGGTATTGCTTCCCGCATTTCGATTCGCCAAGTGTCTTCGCCGCTATTCTGGATGACGAGAAGGGTGGCCGTTTCCGCATCGGTCCCGCGCGGGACGGGGTATCGAGCAAGCAGCTCTACTGGCCACAGACAAACGTGCTGGTGACCCGCTTCCTCTGTGCTGAAGGCGTCGGAGAGGTCGTCGATTATATGCCGCTCGAGCCTCAAGCGGGTCGCACTGCGGAACACTGTCTCATCCGCCATGTTCGAGTCGCTCATGGGCGGATGACGTTTCGTTTGGATTGCCAGCCCGCCTTTAACTATGCCCGAGATCCGCATCTCACACGCATCAGCGCGACAGGCGCAGTCTTCGACTCTTCCGAACTGTCGCTCGCCCTGAGCAGCTCGATCCCGTTCGAGAAGACAGCCCGCGGAGTGACTTGCGAGTTCACCCTCGATGAAGAGCAGGAGCTGATCTTTGTCCTGCGCCAAGTCTCGCATGGCGCAGATTGCCCGCCGGCGTTATCGCGTGACGAGGCAGGTGTGAGCTTCGACGCCACGATCGGCTTCTGGAGAAGCTGGCTGTCGCAATGTACCTATAAAGGGCGGTGGCGCGAAATGGTCGAACGATCTGCACTGGCGCTGAAGCTGATGACCTTCGCGCCGACCGGCGCGATCGTCGCCGCGCCGACTTGCAGCCTGCCAGAAAGCATCGGCGGCGGGCGAAATTGGGATTATCGCTATACGTGGTTGCGCGATGCAGCGTTCACAATCTATGGCCTCATGCGAATCGGCTTCACGACGGAGGCCGCGGCTTTCATGCATTGGATCGAAGCACGCTGCGCCGAGCCGTTGCCCGATGGATCGCTCCAGCTCGTCTACCGGATCGACGGGAGCCACGAACTCCCGGAGGAGGAGCTGACGCACCTCGAAGGCTACCGCGGTTCGCGTCCGGTGCGGATCGGCAACGGCGCGGCGGATCAGCTTCAGCTCGATGTCTATGGCGAGCTGCTGGATTCCGTTTACCTATTTAATAAATACGGTACACCGATCTCCGCGAGTCTATGGACCGATCTTCGGCGGCTGGTCAACTGGGTCTGTGATCATTGGCAGGAACCCGACGAAGGCATCTGGGAAACGCGCGGCGGCCGGCAGCACTTTGTCTACTCGAAGCTCATGTGCTGGGTCGCCGTGGATCGCGGTCTTCGGCTTGCGGACAAACGCAGCTTCCCCGCGGAGCGCACACGCTGGCTGGAAGTGCGAGATCAGATCTATGAGGAGATCATGAGCAAAGGTTGGAGCGAGAGCCGGCAGGCTTTCGTGCAGGCGTATGGCAGCGAAGATCTGGACGCGTCGAATCTGCTCATGCCCCTGGTTTTCTTTAGCTCGCCGACCGATCCGAAGATGATCAAGACGCTGGAGGCAATCATGCGTTCACCCACGAAAGGCGGCCTTGTCACGCATGGACTTGTTTACCGCTATCAACATCTGCCGGAGGACGAGATGTTCGGTGAAGAGGGGACATTCAACCTTTGCACCTTCTGGCTCGTCGAGGCGCTGACTCGTGCGGGTCTGGATGTGCCGGAGCGGCTCCATGAAGCGAGGTATCTCTTCGAGCAGATGCTCGGCTACGCAAACCACCTTGGGCTTTACGCGGAGGAGATCAGCCCGAGCGGCGATACGCTCGGCAATTTCCCGCAGGCCTTCACGCATCTGGCGCTAATCAGCGCGGCGTTCAACCTCGACCGCGCGCTGGACGGCCGGTGACCAGCCCCCGCTCCTATCGCGTCTTCGAGCTGACCCGGTTGCGCGGCTTGCGCCGGTTCACGGGTGCTGCGTAGTCTCCGCCGATGCTCGACATCCGCCTCATTCGCGAAACTCCTGACTTCGTCAAAGAGCGCCTCGCCACGCGCGGTGGAGACGCGCACCTGAGGATCGACGAGATCCTCGAGTGCGACAAGCAACGCCGCGCAACCGAGACGCGGCTGCAGCAGCTCCAGGCCGATCGCAAGCGCGTGAGCAAAGAGATCGGTGGCAAGAAGGCGCGCGGCGAAGATACCTCGGCGGTCGAAATCGGCATGCGTGCAATCGGCGATGAGATCGATCATCTGGATGCCCAAGCGGCTGCGCTCGAAGTCACGCAACGCGAGTTCCTACTGCAATTGCCGAACTTGCCGCATGCCGATGCACCGGTCGGCGAAGACGCGAGCGCCAATCCCGTGGTGCGCACTTGGGGTGAAGTGCCGCAGTTTTCGTTTACACCGAAGAGTCATGTGGAGCTTGGTGAAAAAAACGGTTTATTCGACTTCGAACGCGCCGCGAAAATCACCGGCAGCGCCTTTGCCTGCTTCACCGGCGCTGGTGCCCGACTCGAGCGCGTGCTGCTAAATTTCCTTCTCGATCTGCATTCGCAGAAGCATGGCTATACAGAAGTTAACCCGCCCTTCCTTGTCCGTCCGGAGGCGCTTATCGGCACCTCGCAGCTGCCGAAGTTTGCGGACCAGCTTTACCGCTGTGCAGACGACGATGTCTATCTCGCTCCGACCGCTGAGGTGCCGGTGACGAACCTTCATCGCGAGGAAATCCTAACTCTTAAGGAACTGCCGAAGAAGTATGTTGCCTATACACCATGTTTCCGCCGGGAAGCGGGTTCGGCTGGGTTGGGCACACGCGGGCTGATTCGGATGCACCAGTTCGACAAGGTGGAGCTCGTAAAGATTGCCACACCGGAGAATTCCGCGGCGGAGTTGGAGGCGCTCACGGCGGATGCCGAGAAGGTGTTGCAGCTCCTGGGCTTGCACTATCGCGTGATCGAACTTTGCACGGGAGACATCGGGTTTGGTTCCGCGAAGACCTACGACATCGAAGTTTGGGCGCCGGGCCAGAATGCGTATCTCGAAGTATCGAGCTGCTCAAATTTCGGTGACTTCCAGGCCCGCCGCATGGCTCTTCGCTACAAAGGCGAGGATGGCAAGAATCAGTTCTGTCACACGCTCAACGGTTCCGGCACAGCGCTGCCGCGGCTCTTCGTCGCATTGCTCGAGACGTATCAGCAGGAAGACGGCTCCATCCTTCTGCCGGAGGCGCTTCGCACCGTCTTCGGCGCGGATCGGATCGGCTAAAGGCGTTGCCGTGTCTCCGCTCCTCCGAGATCCAGATCAGCCGGCGCTGATCGGTGTCTCAGGCGGACGCGACTCCGTAGCGCTGCTCCATTCGCTCGCCACCCGCCGGGTGCCGCTGATCGTCTGTCATCTCGATCATGCGCTCCGGAGTGAGAGCGCGGCTGAAGCGGAGTTTGTTGCGGGACTTGCAGCGGACTTGAAGGTGCCGTGCGAGATCGCGCGTGAAGACGTAGCCGCCCGCGCAGTCGAGCGACGGAAGTCGATTGAGACGGCCGCGCGGGAGGCGCGCTACAGCTTTTTCGCGCAGGTAGCGGAGCGCACCGGTGTGATGCGTGTGATCGTGGCGCATCATGCGGACGATCAGGCAGAGACATTTCTCCTGCAGGCGCTGCGTGGGGCGGGGGCGAATGGTCTGGCGGGGATGCGCCCGGTGAGCCAGCGAGTCGTGGGCACATTGACTCTGGAGGTAGTGCGTCCGCTGCTCGGCGCCTGGCGCGAGGAGATCGATCGCTATATTGCGGAGCATCGATTGGAGTTCGTCGAAGACGCCTCCAATGCGGATCCGGCATTCACGCGCAATCGCGTGCGGCATGAAATTATCCCGATGCTCGAGAAGCAGTTTGGCCGCGGAGTGCGACGCGCCCTTTGGCGCTCTGCCGAGATTCTGCGGGCGGAGGATGAA
>DASVRY010000029.1:0-2017 GCA_036388395.1 Chthoniobacteraceae bacterium | reverse complement strand
AAGATCTGACCACACGCATTCAGCAACTCGGGCGGCAGAGCTACGCCGCGACGCCTTCACCGCTGCTTGCGAAGACCGTCCATGATGTGCGCGGCGGCGGATTGAGTGCGCTGCTTTCACGTATGCAGCTCGTCGGTCTGGGTCTGATCGATCTCGATGCCCTGAATGCGCTTTATTTCCTCACGCGCGACCACTTGAAGATCATGCGCAACGCGCTGCTCGGTCTCGATGATCTCAAGCGCGCCGAGGATCTGCTGCCCAAGATCCATGGCACGGATTTTATCGTCCAAAAGTGGAACGGCGCGAACCTCGGCGGACGTGATCGCCAGTTGCGACTCGAAGTGGAGTGCCCACAGCCAGTGGCAATCTCCGAGTGTTGCGTGGAGTTCGGAGCCTTGGATCGGATTCTCTATAACCTGATCAACAATGCCTGCCGGCACACCACTGGTGACGTCCTGCGGCTGGTGCTTTTCCCTGTGCCGACTCCGGAGGGCGAGAATCTCCGCTTTGTTCTGCTGAATCCGATCGGTCCCGGCGACGCAGAGCGACTCGGTAGCGGTGACCTTGGGAACCTTTTTGAAACTGGTGTCTCGACTACAGGATCCGGCTACGGCCTCTCAGTTGCAGCTGATTTTGTTGCGAACGCCTTTGGCCTGGCCACTCCGGCTGCTGCGGTGGAGGGCGGCTATCTCGGCGCCCGACTGCTGCCGCCGGATTTCGCCGTCTGGTTTCACTGGCCGATTGTGGCCGAATATTAGCAGGGAGAGTTGATGCCGCTTAGCCCCGATCTGCGGCAATCCCGACGAGAGCTGCGACGCACTCGATCTGTTGCTTTTCGTCCAAATTGGACGAGCGGGAGGCGCTAAATTCCAGCAAGGTAAGGACGGCATTTGCCATTTTGAGTCGCACCTTGGCGACAGGTTTGACGCCGCTCACGGAGGCGAATCCGCGAAAACCACAAAGCAGCCGGACTTTGTCGTAGTTCTCGAAAAGCCAGTGCAGAAGCTCCGCTGCACTCAGGCGGTGGCCCCGCGTGGGGCAGCCTGCTGAAAGGCAGAGCCGCACAAACGCGCGGGAGACTCGAAGCTGAAGGGCAACGTCTTCCGGGGGAAAAAGTTGAAGGTCGCGATCGGCGAATGGTAGAGCGAAGGAGTTATTGGTCATGACGGAGCTGTGGCGTTAGCAAAGCGCGCGCCACGGGCACCGAAGGGCTCCTTCCGGATTTGGGCTGGCGACTTATAGCTGAGCCGCTGCAGCCTCAGAGCTGTGCAAGGGCAGCTTGCAGCTGGGGGAAGTCGACGGGCTTTGTGAGATGGGCCGCGAAGCCCGCTTCACGTGAGCGGCGAAGATCGGCTTCCATGCCGTAACCACTGACGGCGATGCCGCGGAGCTGATACCTCGCTCTCAGTTCGTTCATCAGCTCGAAGCCGTTGCCGTCGGGCAGGCCAAGGTCGCTGATCACCGCGTCAAACCGGCGATCTGCCGCTGCGGCAAGTGCGGACGCTACGTCCGTGGCTCCGACAACCTGATGCCCAGCGCGCGTAAGCAGCTTGGTGAGGATCTGCAGCGTCGCTTCATGGTCTTCCACGACGAGCAGACGGAGGCCTTTGAATGTGCCGCCGTCCGGGGCAGTCGGATTCATTGGCGGAATCGGCAGCGCCAGGTTTGCAGAAGGCTCACCGCCGGCCCCTGTGGCGCTGGGAAGTTCCAGTTCAAAGGTTGCGCCGTGGCCGATCCCGTCGCTTCGGGCGGCAATCGTGCCGCCGTGGAGAAGGACGATTTCGCGCACGATCGACAACCCGAGTCCCAGCCCTCCGAAACGGTGGTCATTCTCCAGGCCGCCTTGCTCGAACGCTTCGAAGATTCGGTCGAGCATCGGGGCAGCGATCCCGATCCCCGTATCGCTAATCTGAATCTGGAGGCGCGAATCTGGTCCGTCAGAACTGCGGATCGTGATACGGCCGCTTCTGGGCGTGAACTTCACCGCATTGCGGAGGAGATTCCAAATGACCTGCTG
>DASVRY010000028.1:0-7619 GCA_036388395.1 Chthoniobacteraceae bacterium | reverse complement strand
GCCACCGCCCTTTTGGTTGGTTGGTTCCCTGAGAGAAATGGAACGGGTGCGGCAGGACAGCTCAATGTACCCGCACCTACCGAGGTAAGGAGAGCGTGAGGAGGATGCGCGCCTACCGCGATGCGCGAACATGGTCGTTCACGCCCTGGGTGATAGCTTGCGGTTTTCGCGCGTTCCTATCGTCTCATTATTAAGGTAACCCGGAGAGAAGGCACGCTGAGCAACCCACAGGTCCAGTCGAACTCGGGCAGCTCGCGGAGTAGAGTGAGCCCCGGCACATTCGCACTGACCGGAGAACTCAGCGCAACAGAGTTTTCCTCCTCGAGAACATGAGCCGCGCGGCGGCGACGCCAGCGAGAAGTCCGAAGAGATGTCCTTGCCATGATACTCCGGGTTGCATTGGCAGCACTCCGAGGAGCAACCCGCCGTAAATCACGAGGATGGCACACGCGATCAGGACCGATAGCAGTGATTTCTTAAAGGCACCGCGCGCCAGGATAAAGCCGAGATACCCGAAGATCAGACCGCTTGCTCCGAGGTGATTACTGAAGCTGCCGGCGAAGAGCCAAACGCAAGCGCCACCAACCAAGGTGACGAACACCGTCACCTTCCAGAACACCGCGAGACCGCCCAACAGCACGATGCCGCCAAGGATGAGGAACGGCAGCGAGTTCAAAGCCAGATGTTCGAAGCCGGCGTGGAGAAATGGGGCAAGAACAATCCCGGTCAAACCCGACGTGGAGCGTGGCTGGATGCCGTAGCGGTCGGAGTCAAAGAAGGGGAGCAGATCCACGAACTCAACGGCCCACATGATCCCGAGGAAGCTGAAGAGAAGAAGGAGATGATCCTTGATCGCCCGGACCAGAGACGGCGGTCTTTCAGGATCGGAAACGCATTTGAGGGGCATCGGGCGAACCATCTACTACCGGGAAGAAGCACACTTCTCCAGCGGCGTTGAGGGGCCGATGTGATATCGAGGTCCCCATATCCACGGGCAGAGACCGTCTGCACCCAACGAATGAATTCGTTTTGTGAGGAGCCGAAGGAGCGCCCTAGCCTCCTGCGTATGGCAGCGGAACAGACCCCCTGCGGCGGACCGAAGCCCGTCCGGAGCGGACCTGCGGCGATCCACGTAGCGGGAGAACTGCGCCGCCTCAGAATTAACCCCCGCGAAGACTCATCTCCGCTCCCGCGCGCCGTGGGATTCCACCTCCTGCGGACCTCCCCTCGTCCCCCATTGGGAAAAACTCATTCGCCGCACGAGGCGGAGTTTAGTTCCTGTTTTCTTATTAGGCGCTCAGAAGACCTTCCGTGAATCGAAGACTCCTAATTTCTCTTTTCACCCTCCTTGTGCTGCTACCTGAACAGTCGCTTCTGGCAGGCAGCCAAGTTGTCGCTCGGTTTGCGGAGGCTATCGATCCTGTTCTCCAGCCTAAGGCCTCCCAAATACGCATCGAAGCGAGTGGCACTTGGCTGCGCCTTCAGCATCGAGAGATGGAGTGGCTCAGTGGTGGTGCCTTCGGACCCAAACCCGGTAGCTTCGTCCTGGCTGCCCACGTAATTCGCAGCATTACGGAATTCGATCTCAGCGAACAACCGTTCGACTGGGAGGGCTTTCCTAAGCGCCCCAGTTATCCATGGCGGTCTGAGTTTCATTTACTGCCTCTGGCGCCGTCGCGCTGGTTAGCCGTTTCGGTCTAGCGAGGCCGCGGGGCGGATGCTGATTTGATTCGCGAGCTTTTAGCTTTCGCCACCATGGTGGCCGAAATCGAGCGAACGACCGCTGCTGCAGCGCAACCACCCACAGAGGACAAGCTCCTTACAGCGGCTACAGCTCTGGCCCGCTTCCGCGAAGCATCTGCTGCCGAACTAAAAACTGCCTTGCCTGCCGAACGCTACAAGCAACTACAGGGATTTCTGAGCCATGCTCCGCGCACCGCGTGGAGACCCGCTGAACCGCGGGAACCGTTCCCGCAAGAAATGCCGGGAATTGTCTTTCACGGCGATTACGCCCGGGTGGTCAGGGCGACTACCAACGTATGGCATCTCGACTTCCCGAACGAGACATCAAACCTTCATGCCTTTATCGACGCTGCTTCCGGCGAGGTCTTGTGCATCTATCTCACGATCGAAGGATGATACCAACGTCGTCTACCCGGGCGCGCCGCAGCGAACTGCTCCCGGCTATCACCGCGGCTGCTCCCCGCAGACCCATCGCGCAGTCGCTGTTCTAATTCGATAGCGACTCAGATCGCCTCCTCGGCAACAAACGCTATGACTACTTTTCGTGCTTCGTTCATTGGTGGGGTTATTGGCTCTATCTCCACACTCGCGGCACTGGCTATTTACGTCTTTATCTATAACGCTTCACCGGATGAGCTAGCGGCGAAGCCATTCAAGCGGGTTTATGCGTGGTTTAGCGGCGAGGTTGCTCCCGGAGGTCCAATCATTCTCCTTCTCTACCTTCTCATGTTCTTGAGCTTTGCTTTGTCGCTCATCTTGCCATTTCGCAGGCCGGCCTCTGCAATCGCGCTCGCCCCTTGCATTTTTCCCACGCTTTTCGGCGCCTTGGCGATGTTGGTTAACCTGATAGGCTCTTCCGCTCTTTTCAATCACCGCCATGACCGGAATCTCCGCGCTGCACTCATGCGGGTTCCGCACCCTTTTCTCCTCGGCCTTGGAATGTCCGCAATCGAATTTACGGTGTATGCGCTTACGGCCAAACCCCGAGGGAATGAAGTCGCCTAAACCCGGCGCTGCAGCGACACTATGAAGCGAGTCGTCAATTACGCTGCAGCCGTGATCGTCGTATTATTCTGTTCCTTGGAACTCTGCAAACGCCTCATCCCTTCGCACCTCATTTGGAAAGCTTTTCCGGGAGATTTCGACGGCGATGGATACAGCGATGGAACAGAACTGACGCAACGCGGGCTTTTGCGAATGTTCGACCGTTATAACGGTCACGTTCCACGTCTGAACCTCTCTGCCTATCCACCCGGCCGTGAAAAATTCGCCTATTCCGGCCACCGCATGCACATCAATGTTGAAGTCACGTCAGACCACGGTTGGTTTGGCGGTAGGCGGCCCATCCCCGTCGAGTTTAGAACGGAGGATGTCGCCTGCCTCAGTGCCACTCCCGACGGGCTCAAGAGCAAAGCTGTTCGCATCGGCTTTCAATATGTAAGTAACTCCCGATCTGTCTACTTCACAGCGCCTGACGGCTTTACCGGAGACATCCGCATCACAGCTACCGTTCCCGGCACGCGCAGCCGTTGCGATCCATATACGCTCCACATTTCTGGCACACCAAGCGAATTCGCGGCCGTAACTGAGATGCGCCAATTAGGCGAAGATGGGCACGCATGGACGATCGTCTGTGACCGGGCCGTTGATCCAAGCAGACACTACGCTCTTGAATGGCAGCCTGGCGGGGTTTGGGAGCCAGTTGGACCTCTGCGAGTAGTCTATGGGACTCTGATCAGCGAGAGGCGGTACGCTGGCATTTCACAGAGTCTGGCAGATGCGCATCTTGGGCAACGCTTCCGAGTGGTTCAGATCGCCCTGCCATGACGCTGCGGAGTTGATCGCCCGCCGGGGGGCCTCTACGCTCCGCCTCGTGTCTGAAACGCTCACTCCGATGATGCAGCAGTATCAAGGCATCCGGCGGAGCCTGCCCGCGGATACTTTGCTGCTCTTTCGGCTTGGGGATTTTTACGAGATGTTCTTCGATGACGCGAAGGAAGCCGCGGGGCTGCTCAATGTCGCGCTGACGAAACGCAATCAGGTGCCGATGTGCGGCATTCCTTATCACGCGGCGGAGGGTTACATCCGGCGGCTAATCAAGGCCGGGCGGCGGGTGGCGATCTGCGACCAGGTGAGCGAGCCGCAGAAGGGGCAGATCGTGCAGCGCGAGGTGGTGCAGATCGTCAGCCCGGGAACGATCGGCGATGTGCAGATGCTCGACGCCAAGCGGAACAACTTCCTCGCGGCGATCTACGCCGGCACGAAGGGCGGCTTCGGCTTTGCTTTTGTGGATCTCACGACGGGCGATTTCCGGCTCACGGAACTGGCGGATGAAAAGGAGCTCACCGATGAACTCGCACGCGTGCAGCCGGCGGAGACGCTCGTCGCGGAGGATCAGGCGGGGCAATTCCGCGACCTCGCCCGCGGCATCGTGGCGCGGGACGGCTACACTTTTCTCCTGGAGCAGGCCTACTTCACCCTGCGCGAACACTTCAAGGTGCAGTCGCTCGACGGCTTTGGCTGCGGCGATATGCCTGCGGCAATCGGCGCGGCGGGCGCGATTCTGCACTATCTGAAGACGGAGCTGCGGCGCGCCATCGGGCACATCACGCGGCTCACGTGCTACCGCAATTCGCAGTTCATGATCGTCGATGCGGTGACGCAGGCGAATCTCGAGTTGGTGCAGGCGCGCGGCGGCGGACGCGATACTTCGCTGCTCGGCGCGCTGGATCGCACCGTGACACCGATGGGCGCGCGCAAACTTCGCGACTGGATTTTGCACCCGCTCTGCGAACTCGCGCCGCTGCAGGAGCGGCAGCAATTCATCGGCGACCTGATCGCGGAGCCATTCGTGCTCGGGCAGCTGCGCGAAACGCTGAAGTCGATCCGCGACATCGAGCGCACCGTCGGCCGGCTGACGCAGAGCGGCGGCAATGCGCGCGATCTGCTCGTGCTCCGCACCAGCCTCGAGCAAATCCCGCAGCTCCGCACGGATCTGGGCGCGCTGCTGCAGAACGGCACCGGCTTTCCACCCGTCGCGGAGAGCTGCTCGCGCGAGGGGACACTTTGCCACTCGATCTTCAGCGGCTTGCACGAGCTGCCGCATCTCGTCTCGCTGCTCGCCAGCGCGATTGTGGAGGAGCCGCCGGCGCTGACCCGCGATGGCGGGATGTTTCGCGACGGGTATCACGCGCCGCTCGACGAGCTGCGGAATGCCGGACGCGCAGGCAAGGATTGGATCGCCGAGCTGCAGCAGCGCGAGGCGGACGCGACAGGGATCAAGTCGCTGAAAGTCCGCTACACCTCGGTCTTCGGCTACTTCATGGAAGTGACGAAATCGAACCTGCACCTCGTGCCGCCGACGTGGCATCGGAAGCAGACCGTGGCCACCGGCGAGCGGTTCATCACGCCGGAGCTGAAGGAGGTAGAGGGAAAGATCCTCGGCGCCGATGAACGCGCAAAGGCGCTGGAGATCGAGCTTTTCAACCAGGTGCGCGAGGAGGTCCTGCGCGAACTCGCACCGCTCCAGCAGACCGCCTCCGCCATTGCGACGCTAGATGTGCTCGCGGCTCTCGCCGAGACCGCGCGCCTTTTCGGCTACTGCCGTCCGGTGCTGAGCGAAGAGCTGCGTTTGCGCGTGATCGAAGGCAGGCACCCGGTGCTCGATCAATCGTTGATCGAGGAGAAGTTCGTTCCGAACGATGTGGAGCTCGATGGCGACAAGAACCGGCTGCTCATCCTCACCGGTCCGAACATGGCGGGGAAAAGCACCTACATCCGGCAGGTGGCGCTGCTCGTCCTGATGGCGCAGCTCGGCTCGTGGATTCCCGCGAAGAGCGCGGAGGTCGGGCTGGCGGATCGGATCTTCACCCGCGTCGGCGCCAATGATGATCTGAGCCGCGGCCAGTCCACCTTCATGGTGGAGATGAACGAGACGGCGAACATCACCAACAACGCCACCGCGCGCAGCCTCGTGATCCTCGATGAGATCGGCCGCGGGACCTCGACCTTCGACGGGCTGAGCATCGCCTGGAGCGTCGCGGAATTTCTGCACGACGAGGTGAAAGCGCGGACGCTCTTCGCCACGCATTACCATGAGTTGACCGAACTCGAAATGACCCGCACCGGCGTACGCAATTACAACGTCGCCGTGCGCGAGTGGAACGATCAGATCATCTTTCTGCGAAAGATCGTCCGCGGCGGCGCGGACAAAAGCTACGGCATCCAGGTCGCGCGCCTCGCCGGCCTGCCGCCGACGATCATCGCGCGAGCCAAGGAGATCCTGAGCAATCTCGAGCAGAGCGAGCTAAACGCCGAAGGTAAACCGGCGCTCGCCGAAACCCCACCGCTTCCGCGCCACGGCAAACCGCGCAATAAGCAGAAAGCCGAAGAAGCACTCGCGACGATGAAGCCGCAGATGACGCTTTTCTGAGGCGGGGCGGAGGATTGACCGCGAAGGCGCGAGGAGCGCGAAGATCCGGAGAAAACCACGGAGGACACGGAGAGCACGGAGGTTGAGAACCGCTGGGGCCGCTAGGAGCGCTGCGGTTCATCTTCCTCCACCTTCGCGCCCTTCGCGTCCTCGCGGTTACTCTCGGTGAGAGGATCGCCTTGAGTCGCGCGGAGGAGGTGCGCCATAAGCTGCGCGTGCATCCGTCTTTCATTGCCCGCCCCTGCCGTCCCGGCATGCGACGGAAGGGTGCCTTCTGAGCGCTACTTGATGCGATGCGCTTCTCTGTCCCTGCTCCTCTTCACACGGTTCTGCTGTTTGTTTATTTTACAGCTGCGCTCACGCTGGGGTGCTGGGGTGTCGCTTGTTTGGCGCCTTTCCCGGAGGTGCCGCAGGTTACGAAGAAGCTGGCGTTTTACCGGGCTCATCATCAGCAGTTCGACACGATCTTTATCGGATCGAGTCGGACCAATCGTCAGCTCAACCCCGCAGTCTTCGACGAGGTGGCGCGCGAGCATGGGGTGGAGAGTCGCTCGTTCAATTTCGGGATCGATGGGATGTTCGCGCCGGAGGACGGGTATGTGGTGGATCAGGTCGTGGCTGTGCGGCCGAAACTGAAGCGAGTGGTCATTGAGCTCAGCCCATTTCACGCGGATGTGGCGACTCGAACGCTCGGCGCGCGGTCGGCCTACTGGCGGGATTGGAAGCGGACGCAGATCGTGTTCAGCCAGTTCTTCGACCGGCGGTTGAAGCCGTTGCAGTGGTCCGCTTGGCAGGAGGGGCTCCGGCAGCGAGCCGACTACTGGTGGAGCTTTGCGGAATATTGCGGCCTCTTTATGCAAAATGTCGCGAACGTCGGACGTGGTGCTGCCCTCGTCGAGCGGGTTCTGGAGTTGGAAAAGCGGGCGCCAAAGCTGGAGGCGGTCGGTGATCGCGAGGATGGGTATAACGCGCTTTCGCGACCAGGCGGGCTCGAGGGAAAAGCTCTGCGGAAATACGAGGCGGCACTGGCGGAGCGGCTCGGGAAGGACGAGGCGAAGCTGCCCCTGGGGCCCGGTGGGAATGCGAACGTGAAGGAGATGGTGGGCCGGTTTCGGAAACGAGGCGCGGAGGTATTCCTCGTCGTTGCGCCAGTGATTTCACGGCCGCGCGCTTATCCAAAAGGGAAGCGGCTGCCAGAGGTTTTCGATTTCACGGACATCCAGGCGTGGCCGGAACTTTTCGTGCCGGAAAACCGCTACGACCTGGGGCACCTCAATGAGGCGGGTTCCGAGATTTATACACGTGCGTTGGCGGAGCTGATCTTCCGTCGGCCTGCCGCGGAGGGCAAATGACGGGAGGGTGTTCGAGGACGAGTTCGAGTAGGAGGACGAGGACGAGGACGATGGGGGTTCAATCGTGTGTTCGAATTTCCCTCTTCATCTTC
>DASVRY010000027.1:0-16147 GCA_036388395.1 Chthoniobacteraceae bacterium | reverse complement strand
CGGCCGTGGAAATGGCGCGGTGCCGAGAACACGTACCGAAGGCGCAGTGTTGTTCAGCCCCGTGATGATCCGGCCCGCACCTCCGCCCGGTCCAGTGACTCCGGTAATTTCGACCAACTCGCCTGCGCGCAACTTGGCACTTATATTGGCGATATAGATGCCACCGGACGCATCCTGCACAAAGGAGAGATACCACGCCGGTTCGTGGTAGGTGACCACACCGCGGACCCTTACCGGACGACCTTCTGCCGCCTCTTCCGGGCTGAGTTGGCGAATTTCCGCAATGGAACTCACCGTACTGACCTGCGCCGCAGCATCAGGCGCCAGCCAGAGCAGAAGCATGGCGCAACTCAGGGCGAGGGGATGTGCGGGGGGCATCTGCGATCACTGCATACTCCAGCGGCGGGCCGTTGCCAAATGCGCCGGATGCGCACGGCTGCTGCCCCTGGAGGAGGTCAGCCTGCGCTCCACTGGCAGAGCGACTCGATGTGGGCGGCGGAGCCGTCGCGGAGCCAGCCGTCGAGCTGAGCCTGATCTTTGAGCTGCTGGCCGCGGAGCCTTGGCACGACGACGAATCGTGAATCGATCTCCGGCAGCGCACTCATGTCGCCCCAGAGCTTCTCGAACTGCGTAACCGGAAAGACATCCTCGTGGCCGTGGCCCCAACGTTTCTTCACGTCCTTCAGCGTGATGTAGGTTGGCATCTTCGCGGCGCTCGCGCGGATCGCGGCGGCGACTTTTTCCTCATCGCTCAGCTCTGCGCGGGTGAGGCCGAAGGCGGTGAGGAGCTGATCGAGATCAATCCACGTGGTCAGCGTGTTGTAATAGCTAAGCGCGAACTCGGCTTCCTCCCGCGGCATGGCTAATCCTTCGACCAAACGCGAGCGGCCGTTGACGCGGGCCAGCCCGCCGCCGCGATCTTCCAGGCGGCGGTTGATTACTTCGAAGGTGAGTCCCGCGCCGCTCTCAATATGTTGGCCGAGGAGCGCTGGATCCACGTCTGCGCCGAGGGTGTCGATATTGTGCAGGAGCAGCCATCTAAGCTGTGGACGATCCGCTAAAAGCTGCGCGAGCACGCCGTTGCGGAGCAGGTTGGAGACTTCGTACCAATGTCCGACCGGATGCAGACATTGCAGCGGGAGATTGTCGGTATAGTCGCTCGCTTCGCCCGCGTTGCGCGCCCAGTTGATCAGCGCGGTGCGCAGGCTTTCGCGGACTTTCTGTTGCTGCTCATCGAGGAGCTGCTGCGCCGTTTCCTCCCACGCGAAACGCAGGTCGCGAATCGTCGGGACCATCCGCAAACCCACAGATTTTCCGCGGGAAAGGATGAGCGGACCTTGGTAGCCATAGTTTGCATGGCGGGCGAGGAACTCCTCAGTCGGCTGATGAGTTAGATAACTCGTGGTGAAGATATGCGCGAGAGGCGTGCCCGCGATTTCTGAGATGCGGCGGCTCTTCGCCACGTGCGTTTCAAGGAACGTGCGGTGCCGTCCGCCGAGCTTGGCAAAGGGATGGAGCGCCTTGACCACGCCTGCGCCCTGAGTCCAGCGGGAGCCGGCTCCGGCGGCGAGCGAGATTACCGCCACCTCACCGCGAGCGAGCGCAGCCAGTCCGGTTTTCCATGAAGGCGCATCGCTGCTCGGTGCGAGGGATACGTCCTCCGGACGCACGTCTTCGATGACAGCATTTGCGGGCAGGCGATTTTGCGCGAGGCCAATGCGGCCTTCCTTGAGATGCACGCGGATTTGCTCGTGCTGCTTTGCGTCAAAGCCGTTCTCCTCGAGCAACGCGCCGAGATTCTGCGCATTCTTGGACTCGCTCTTGCCGCGCGGGAGCATGGCATCGAAAAGCGTCTGGACCATTCCGCGGAGCTCCGGCTTTGTGCGGCAGGCCGCGCCGAAGATATCCAGTTCCGTGCGGCGCAGAGGTGAAAGACTGCGCCACTCCTGGCGCAGTAATTCCGGCACGATGAGCGAGTAGTAGCCACGTGGCATGAGGGCGTCGCCCTCGGTGAGCAGATCGGCGAAGGTGCCGTTTTCGTTGATCGCGAAATCGTAAACGACCGGCTCCATGGCAAACGGCAGCGCATGCTGAAGCTCGCGCTTGGTCGCGCTCATGATCACCTGCAGCCGCTCCTGCGCGGCGGCTTTGCGTTCCGGTGCGAAGATGAATCCCATGCCGCCGCCGGACATCCCGCCGAGCATCCAGAAACCCCAGAAGTCGGAGCCAAATTCCGCCCGCACCTGCTCAATGAGCCGCTCGGTGTAATGAGTGGAAGCCCAGGGGATGATCGTCTGAATCGGACCGGTGAAATTACGCGAGGTCGCTGCGCCAATAGCCGGGATGTTGCCGTCGCGCGCGGCATCGAGAACTTCGGCGATGATGGCGAGCGCCTCCTGCCGCGCCTTCCATTCAGCGCCGCTTCGGAGCAGATACTTCTCCGTCACCATCTCGAGAATCGGGCCGACGTTTTGCGCCATTCCGCCGTGCACGAGGACGAGTGAGTCCTGCAGTTTTTGCCGGGCAGATTCCGGGATTTCGGTGCGTGAGAAGACGTGATGCTGCGGCATGAGGCGTCCGCGGCTAATGCCGAACTCCGGGTCGGGTTCCTGTGCGGCCATGCCTTCGATCAGCTTGATCCCGGGCCAAACGCCGCCGGAATCCTGCCAACCGCCGCCGGAGCCACCGAGCCATTCGCCGAGCAGCGCCCGCGCAAGTACGAGCCGGCGTTCTTCTTCGCGTAACCGACCGGTGAGTGACTCCGCCTGGCTGGTGGCGCGCATGCAGGCGCTGATCAGCGCCGCGAGGAGATTGGTGGAAACGGCGAGGCGCGACCCTTTCGGGATGTCGTTCACCGAGCTGACGAGCTCCAGCCCACGGCCCGGACCGACGATCTGCTCGAGCAGGTCGCGCAACGACTGCCCAGCGCCTTCGATCCCTGGCGGCACGATGCCCGAGGCGATCACCGCCGCCTTGAGTAAGCCGAGGTAGTCTTTCGCGAAGTCGAAAACCTCTGCGAGGCTCGTGATATCCGCCCGCGCATTGAGATCGACGCTGACGAGTCGGAGCACCGGCTCTTCAATGACGCGCAAATAGGCGGAGACAGGCGGCTGCGGCGATTCGTCGCGACCGTGCACGGCAAGATCGATCGAGACGTTCACGACCTTCGCGCCTTCCGGAAAATCCATCCCGAGGAAGAAAATGTCGCTCCAGCCGCTGTGCGTGAGATCCATTCGCACGGGCGTGCGCTCCCGCAGCACGGGATACGAACCATCGTCAGAACTCCGCGCGAGCAACTCTTTCCGAATGCGCAGCGGCTGATCTTTCGGATGGCCCATACGGAACATCCATTGATTGCCGCGCACCGAGCGGACGCTGCGCCGCACCTGATCCGCGAGCGTCTGGAAAGCTAGGCGGTGGTACGCGGCGGAAAGCGAACTGCTCAGCGCGTCGCTCGCGCCTTCATCACGTTGCGCGGTGAGGAAAACTTCGATTGCTTCCTCGAAGCGCCGCTGCAGCAGGTGCTCGTATCCATGATGAGGAATGAGGCCGCTCGACTTCAGCTCGGGTCGGGTCGGTAGTTGGAAACGGTGAATTGCGTAGAGAAAAAACAGTGCCCGCACCCGCTCGTAGAGGTTCTCGCTTTCGCGCCGGAAAGCATCGAGCGCCGCGCACTCGGCGAGCAGTTCGTCGAAGGAAGCGGCGCGGCAGATTTCGTCGAGCGACTGATTGCGTGTCGCGTCGTCCTCCGCAGTGATGATGGCAGCGAGGCGGGAAGTCATCGCGCGCAATTAGCGAACCTTGGTTGCGAGGAGTTCGACGAGCCCGCTGAGGACCTCATCCCGATCAGTGCCCGAAATGGCGAGCGCGAGCTGCGCGGTGAGCAGTCCATACTTTACTCCGAAATCGTAGCGCCGGCCCTCCAGCTCACATGCGAGATACCGCTCCTGCGCTGCAAGCCGCCCGAGCGCCGCGCGGAAGTGCACGCTGTTCTCCGCGCCTTTGGCGCTGCTGAAGAGTTCCGCGAGAATCCGCTGCACGGCTGGCGTGAGGACGTGCATGCCGAAGAAGCCCAGGTAGAAGCCGGCGCGCAGCCCCGGCACATCGATCTTCTGCTCGGCCTCGGTGGGCGTCGGCTTTTCTAACACGGTATCCACCTGATAGAGGCGCAGACTGGCATTCACGAGCTGACCACCGACCGCGCCGTAGTAGGGCAGCTTACTCTCATGCGTCGGCTGCACGGCGGAGACGGCGCAATTTTCTGCGCGTGCAATCTCCACCAGCTGTTGCGCGCACCCCTTCTCGGTCGCGCTCAGATACAGGTGATCGCCGACGAGCAGGAGGAAGGGATCGCCGCCGCAAAAATCGGCGGCGCAGTAGATCGCGTGGGCGTAGCCGAGCGGCTCCGGCTGTTCAACGAAGGTCAGCCGCGCCGCGTGTTTGCCCGCGGCAGCCCGATATGACTCCTGGTCGCCCGGGCTGATCACGACACCGATCGTATCGACTCCCGCTCGGAGGATTTCCTCGATGATGATCGTCAGCGCGGTCTTGGTGACGCCGTCGCGATCGACGAGGGATTGGAGCGGCAGTGTGCGCTGCGATTTGCCCGCAGCAGTGATGAGAGCCTTCTTGATGTCCATGCGGCGGCGGAGTGTAGCGGGCGGCGTGCCGCTTTCGATTACTTCCTTTCGCAAAACTCGCGAGCGCAAGCCGGGCTCCACATCGGTGGTGAGCGGCGATTCCACAGGTGTGAAAGAACCCCCGAGCCACCGCTTGCGCCTTGCCAAGCACCGCGACGGCATCAATTCTCCGCCGCGCATCGCATGACCGAACGCAAGCTTACTTTCCTCCGCCGCTTTGCCAGCACGGTTACGCTGTGGAGCGTCGCGCTTTGGATCATCCTCTCGGGGTTCGAGTTGGGCTTCCTCTTCCTGATCTGCGGCCTCGGGCTGATCGCGCTCTGGGAGTACTACACGATGCTCGATCGGAAGGGCTTGCCGAACTTCAAATTCATCGGAATGTCGTGCGGTCTGCTGCTCTCGGCGGGCAGTTTTTACTACTTCCGGAAAGTCGGGCCGGAGCAATCCTACGACTTCGAGGTCGCGACGCTGCTCTTCTTCATGCTCGTGGTCTTCGCGCGGCAGATGTTTCAGAAGACTCGGGATATTTCGCCGCTGGAGACGATGGCCTACACCGTCTTTGGGCTGTTTTACGTGCCGTGGCTCTTCAGCTTCATGACGAAGATCGTCTACATCATGCCGCTGGATCAAGCTGGTCACATCACCGGGCACTTCTATGTGCTGTGGCTGATCCTCGTGACGAAATTCAGCGACATGGGGGCGTATATCACCGGGTCGCTGATCGGTAAACATCCGCTCGTCCCGCACATCAGCCCGAAGAAAACGTGGGAAGGGTTCTTCGGCGCGCTGGCGTTTTCAGTGATGGGCGGCTGTGGACTGCTGGCGCTAATTCCGGAGAAGCTGGGTGCGCTGCGTCAGATAGATGCGGTGATTCTTGGGCTGATCCTTGGCTTTGCGGCGATCATCGGCGATTTGGCGGAGTCGATCATCAAGCGCAGCGCTGATGCAAAGGACTCAGGGAGCTTTCTCCCCGGGATCGGCGGTGCGCTCGACCTGATCGACTCGCTGCTCTTCACAGCTCCCCTGCTCTTCTTCTACCTGCGCTTCGTCGTCGGCGTGCCATGACGCAGGAGAGGAATTCCGCGCGGCCGGCTCCGGGGAGCGCACTCGTCTCGAGTGCTGGTTTCCGCGTCCCGCGGGAACGAACTTCCACGCGTTCGCGGCCCCGGAGAAGAGTTCGCGCCGGCGGGACGCCGTCGCCAGCACTCGAGCCGAGTGCGCTCCCCGAAGCTGCGTCGGCGGCGCATCATCTCAGTAGGGAGATCCACTGCGCATGAGGAGACGTCGTGTAGTGGTGCTTGGCGCAACGGGCTCCATCGGCCAGAGCGCGCGGAAGGTCGCACAGGATATTCCGGAGCGGATGGAGATTGTTGGGATGTCCGCGCATTCCAACAGAGCTGCGCTGGCAGAGGCGGCACGCGATTTTCCGGCGGCGCAGCTCGCCGTCTCCAGTGAACCCGACGGCGAAGAGCAACTCATCGGGCTCGCAACAATGCCAGAGGCGGACCTGGTGCTGATCGCGATTGTCGGGACCGGCGGTCTGCGGCCCGCGCTGGCAGCTATCGAGGCCGGGAAAGACATCGCCGTCGCTTCCAAAGAGATCCTCGTCATGGCGGGCGAGATCGTCATGGAAGCAGCTCGTCGGAAGGGCGTGAAAGTGCTGCCCGTCGACAGCGAGCACAACGCCATCTTCCAATGCCTCGAAGGCCGTGCCTCGACCGACGTAAAGCGCCTCATTCTTACCGCGAGCGGCGGGCCGTTTCGCACGCTACCCGCCGAGCAACTCGCCAACGTCACGCTCGAACAGGCGCTGAAGCATCCGACGTGGGAGATGGGCCGCAAGATCACCATCGATTCTGCCACGCTCTTCAACAAAGGCCTCGAGATGATCGAGGCGCGCTGGCTCTTCGACGTGGAGATGGCGCGGGTCGACGTCATCGTGCACCCGCAGTCGATCGTGCATTCGATGGTCGAATTCATCGACAGCTCCGTGCTCGCCCAGCTCTCGGTGACAGACATGTGCTTTCCGATTCAGTACGCCGTGACCTGGCCCGAACGGGTGCCAAATCGCCTCGCCTCCCTCGATTTTACCCAGCTTGCAAAGCTGGAGTTTGAAGCGCCGCGCGCTGCCGATTTCCCCGCGCTCGATCTCGCGCGTGCAGCCGGCGAAGCGAGCGGGACGCTCCCGGCAGTGCTCAATGCCGCCAACGAGGTCGCAGTCGCGGCTTTTCTCGAGCGCCGCTGCTCTTTCCCGGCGATCTGGCACACCGTGGGACAGGTGATGCAGGAGCATCGCAGCATTGCGGGGGCGGACCTCGATGCTATTCTCGCTGCCGATTCGTGGGCTCGCAGACGGGCCGCGGAGCTCATTTAAGATCCACGCACGCTGGCCACCGCTCTCGGGAATTTGAACATCCGTCGCTCCTTCGTGTCCCCTTTCGCCGCCCGGCTTCATCCACTTTCATGACTTTCACCAAGATCCTCCACTTCCTCTTCATCGCACTCGAGGTAATCGCGATATTCAATCTGCTCATCATCGTGCATGAGCTCGGGCATTTCCTCGCCGCTCGCTGGCGCGGTTTGGTCGTCGATGAATTCGGCATCTGGTTCGGCAAACCACTCTGGCGGAAAAAGATCGGCGGCATCTGGTATAGCCTCGGCTCTATTCCGGCGGGCGGCTTCGTGAAGCTCCCGCAGCTCGCCGACATGTCGACGATCGAAGGCGACAGCGAGACGCCAACCGAGCAGCTCCCTCGCGTCCGTCCGCTGGACAAGGCAATTGTCGCCTTTGCTGGTCCCCTCTTCAGCCTGCTCCTCGCCTTTGCCATGGCCACCGTGGTGTGGGCGATCGGCAAGCCGGTCAGCGACATGGAGGCGACAACGATCATTGGCGCCGTCGAGCCGGGCGGACCTGCAGATGTCGCTGGACTGCGCGTCGGCGACAAGATCCTCGAGATCGATGGCAAGCCGGTCACGCGCTTCATTGGTGCGACGAACAGCGTGATCTGGAACATCATCCGCAGCGAAGGGGCGACTATTCCATTCAAGGTCCAGCGTGGCGACGAGGTCCTCACGATTGATTCCGGTTGGACGAAGGAAAAGACCGAAGGCTGGCGCCGCCCAAGTTTCCGTAAGGTCATGATCGGGCCTATGCAGACGCCCGTGGTCGGCATCGTTGTCACCAACTCCGCCGCGGCGAAAGCTGGTCTTCAGCCCGGCGACGTGATCACAGAGGCCAACGGGCAGCCGGTCAAAGACCTCGCTGCTCTTGATCCGATCTTCAAGCAAAGCGCTGGCGCGCCTCTGGCGCTCGCCGTCCAGCGCGATGCGCAGACGCTCCCGATCACTCTCCAAGTCCCGGAGACAAAGGCCGGTGAGGAGAAATTCGGTCCGGACCCTGGTGTCTTGTGGGGCCGGATCACCCTCGTTCATCCAGGCCCATGGCAGCAGGTCAGCGAAGGCGCGATGACGATCTTCAACATGGTCGGCGCGCTCGTCTCCCCGAAAAGCGACGTGAAGGTGTCGCACTTCAGCGGACCAGTCGGGATCATGCGGCTCTACTACCAGATGTTCGAAGGTGAACAGGGCTGGCGCATGGCGATTGCCCTCAGCGTGCTGATCAATGTGAACCTCGCGCTGCTCAATTTGCTCCCGCTCCCCGTGCTCGATGGCGGCCATATCACCCTTGCGGCGATTGAGGCGGTCCGCCGGAAGCCGCTCAACGCACGCTTCATCGAGATGGTGCAAACCGCGTCGGCTGTCCTGCTCATCGGCTTCATCCTCTTCGTTACGTTCTTCGACTTGGGCGATATGTTCCTGCGGAAGAAGCCAGCGGCCGAGCCACCCGAAACGAGCGCGCCACCGCAGATCAGCGCGCCCGCATCGGAGTAGCGGTTGCGAGCGCCTGCCCCGCTTGTTAGCTTGCGGCCATGAGCATCGAAGAGATCCGGTCGTTCCGTAACGCCAAACCCTTTCGGCCCTTCGCGATCGTGCTCAGGAACGGCCGAACGATCCAGGTTCCTGGCCCGGAACGGATCAGCATCGCTCCATGGGGAAAGGTCGGTGTCTCCGAGAACAGCCTGCCCCTTTTTTTCGCCGCGGATGACGTAGCGGATCTGAAGGTCACTGCTAACGAGTCAATCTAATGACGCTCGAGCTCATCCATTGCTTCCACCAAGCCGATCCGTTCGCACCCTTCGACCTCTTCCTTGCAGACGGTCGCGTAGTGTCGGTTGAGAAATCTGAGTTCTTAATGATGGTCGGCGACGGCCGCTCAGTGAGTGTGTTCCGGCAACCGAATGTAACAGAGCTGATTGATGCGGATCTCATCGTCTCCCTGCAGGTTTCCAACCACGACGTGGAGCCCGCGAGCGTGGGATTCCACACGAGGCCAGAAACCAAATAGCCGTCGGGTTCATGATCTACTGCCCATCTCCTTTTCACTACCAGCGCCGAGCCACGCGTGAAGTACGGGCCGGCGGCGTCGGCATTGGCGGCGCGAATCCGATCCGCGTCCAGTCAATGATCACCTGCGACACGATGGACACCGCGGCTTCCATCCAGCAGACGCTCGATCTTGCGGCGGTCGGCTGCGAGATCGTTCGCATCACTGCGCCGACCGTGAAAGACGCGGCTAATCTTCAGCACATCGTCGCGGGTTTGCGCGAGCGTGGGTGCGAGGTTCCGATCGTTGCGGATATTCATTTCAAACCCGACGCGGCCATGGAAGCCGCGCGCTGGGTGGAGAAGGTGCGGATCAATCCAGGCAACTACGCCGACTCGAAGAAGTTCAAGATCGTCGAGTACACGGACGAGCAATACACCGCTGAGCTGGAGCGCATCCGGGAGCGCTTCACGCCCCTCGTCCAGCTCTGCAAACAGCGTGGCGTCGCGATGCGCATCGGCACGAATCACGGTTCGCTCATCTACCGGATCATGAACCGTTACGGCGACACGCCGCTCGGCATGGTTGAGAGCGCGCTTGAGTTTGCCCGCATCGCTCGCGCGCTGGATTACCACCAGTTCGTCTTCTCAATGAAGTCGAGCAATCCGAAGGTGATGATCGCCGCTTATCGGCTGCTCGTCGCGCGACTCGCAGAAGAAGGAGCAGATTGGAATTACCCGATCCACCTCGGCGTCACGGAAGCTGGCGACGGTGAGGATGGCCGGATCAAGAGCGCCATCGGCATCGGCAGCCTGCTGAATGATGGCATCGGCGACACCGTGCGCGTCTCACTGACAGAAGACAGCGTTCACGAGATTCCCGTAGCTCAGGCGTTGGTCGCAGAATTCAATGCGCGCACCGCTACGGCTGAGACGAGTTCCAACGCCGTGCCCGAGGCGCCGCTTTCGTGGGATCCGTTTTCCTATCGCCGGCGCACTACGGAGCAGATCGAAGTCGCGGGAATCCTGCTCGGCGGCGAAGAAACGATCCGCGTCTTCACCTCGCAGGAAAAGTGGGACGCACTCGCGCACAAGCTCGACCGGCTTGGTGATTACCGACCTGAAGGCGTGGCTGAGGCCAGCGGAGCAATCGCCGTCGATCCGCGGGATGAAGCGCTGCTCGCCGGGATCAACGCCTCGCCGACGCCGGCGCTCGTCACCGTGGCCGACGGATTGAACCTACCGGTTATTGCAGCCTACAGGCTGCTCGCCGCGCGCCTCGGACAACGGCACTCAATCCTGCTCAAAGACACGCTGCACCCGAGCACCGACGCGGCAGCCGACTTCCTTCCGACTCTTCTGACCGGCGCCAAGCGCATTGGCTCGCTGCTTTGCGACGGCATCGGCGACGCCATTCTCATCCAGGGTGAACACGCGCCCGGCCAGTCGTTGCGACTCGCCTACAATATCCTGCAAGCGGCCGGCGCGCGGATCTTCAAGACCGACTACGTCGCCTGCCCGAGCTGCGGCCGGACGCTCTTCAACCTGCAATCGACGACGGCGAAGATCAAAGCCGCAACGATGCACCTCAAGGGAGTGAAGATCGCCATCATGGGCTGCATCGTGAACGGCCCCGGGGAGATGGCCGACGCGGATTTTGGCTACGTCGGCGGGGCACCTGGGAAAATCAACCTCTACGTCGGGAAGACGCCGGTGAAGTTCAACATTCCCGAAGCGGACGCGGTCGATCGCCTGAAAGACCTCATTGCGGAGCACGGCAAGTGGGTCGATCCCGCACCCGCGACTGTCGAACCCGCTGCTGTGTAGAGCTGCACTCGTCGGGCCGCGGGCGCCGGTCCGATGCTTTGGGCTCCGTCCGACGGAGGCCGTCTTCCGCCCGAGTGTGTCGCTACACAGATCGCGTCTCGTACTACCGCGCCTCCCGGTAGCAGATTCCCGGCTGTGCCCCGATTGACCCCCTCTCCTCCCTCGGCCACATTCAGGCACCACATGAGCGTGTTCGCTCGCCGCTTCCTTCTCCTGAGCCCGCTCCCAGTGTCACCAAATTTGCCATCGATAGAAGAGCGCTACCAAGCGCTCACAAGATCCATCGATCAAGGCTTTTGCATCATCGAGATGCTCTGGGATGAGAAAGGCTCGCCTACGGACTATCGATTCCTCGAGGGGAATGCATTGTTCGAGACCCAGACGGGGCTGCAAGATGCAATTGGGCGAACCGCCCGTGAGCTAGTCCCCGGACTCGAGCCAGAGTGGTTCGCCGCCTACGCCGCCGTGGCGCGGACCGGGCAGGCGGTGCACTTCACTCAAGGCTCGGAGGAAATGGGTCGTTGGTTCGATGTGCATGCCTTTCCGTTGGGTGATGCAGCTATTAGTCGGGTCGGGATTCTCTTTCGCGACGTCACGCGCCGCCGTCAGATCGATGAAGAGGTGGCGCGGCTGAGCGCGGAGAGCCGTGCGCGGCTTTCGGAACTCGAGACGCTTCTCGAAGTAATCCCCGTCGGCATAGGCATCGCCCTCGATCCGGAATGCCGGGAGATCCGCGTGAACCCTGCATTTGCCCGGGTTCTTGGACTTTCTCCGGCGGCGAATGCCTCGAAGACAGCCCCTCTTGAGGAGCGTCCGAGTGGGTTTCGGGTGATCGATGATCGCGGTTGTGAGATCCCGGGGGAGGAGCTCCCAATGCAAGTCGCCGCTCGCGAAGGCCGCGAGGTGTCCGACCACGAGGTAAATGTGGTGCATGAGAATGGCCGGAAAGTTCGGTTGCTCGAGTATGCGGCGCCCCTCTACGACGAGCGGGGAATTCCCCGCGGAAGCGTTGGCGTGTTTGTCGATATCACGGAACGGCGCAGGGAGGAGGAGCAGCAGCGGTTTCTCGTACAGCTCGACGACGCGGTCCGCGCCTTGAGCAATCCGGAGGAAATTGTCGCCACCGCGGCGCGGCTCCTCGGGGAACATCTCCAGGTGAATCGCTGTGCCTACGCCGACGTCGAGGACGACCAGGATACGTTCAATCTCACCGGCGACTACAATCGTGACGTGCCGAGCATCGTTGGCCGCTATGCGTTCAGCGACTTCGGGGAGGAAGCCGTCCGCCTCATGCGAGCTGACGAGGCTTACATCGTCGAGGATATCGAGACGCATCAGCCACCTCCCCGCGACCTGGCGGCCTATCGCGCGACTTTGATTCGGGCGGTCATCTGCGTCCCTTTGCACAAGGGTGGCAGAGTCGTCGCGGCCATGGCTGTTCACCAGAAGACGCCGCGCGGCTGGACCGAAAACGATGTGCGCCTCGCCCTCGCCGTCGCGAACCGCTGTTGGGAAGCGCTCCAGCGGGCGAAGGTCACGCGGATCCTGGAGACCAGCGAGGAACGCTTCCGCACCCTCGCCGATAATATCGCGCAGCTCGCCTGGATGGCCGACGCCACCGGCGACATTTTCTGGTACAACCAGCGGTGGTTCGACTATACCGGTTCAACGCTGGCGGAGATGCGGGGCTGGGGCTGGGAGAAAGTGCATCACGCGGAGCACGTCACGCGTGTCGTGGAAAAATGGAGCCGCCATCTCGCTGCGGGTCGCGAGTGGGAGGATACGTTCCCGCTCCGCGGGGCAAACGGCGAGTATCGCTGGTTTCTCTCCAGAGCCTTCCCGATCCGTGACGAGCACGGGAAAGTGCTGCGCTGGTTTGGAACGAATACGGACATCACTGAGCAGCGCGCCGGCGCCGAAGCGCTCGCGGACGCCAAAGAGCAGGCGGAAGCAGCGAGTCGCGCGAAGGACGATTTCCTTGCGGTGCTCTCCCACGAACTCCGCACGCCGCTCACGCCAGTGCTCCTTAGCGCCGCGGCCTTAGAGGAAGATGAGCGGCTTCCAGAAGAGGCCCGCTCCGAGCTGACGATGATACGCCGCAACATCGAGCTGGAGGCGCGGCTGATCGAGGATCTCCTGGATCTCACCCGGATTGCGCGAGGCAAGCTGACCCTCCGACTGGAGGAGTGCGACGCGCACTCCCTCATTGAGTTCGCCGTCCAGATCGTGCGGGAAAGCGTCGCCCGAAAAGAGCTCAACCTGGTCATGCAGCTCGGCGCGTCCCGCTCCTCTCTCAGTTGTGATACCGCCCGCCTCCAGCAGGTCATCTGGAACATGCTCAGCAATGCAGTAAAATACACACCGGCCGGCGGCAGCATCACCGTGCGCACAACCGATCGAGACGAACGGATTGTCATCGAAGTTTCCGATACCGGGCTCGGCATCGATCCAGCCGCCCAGGAGTTGATCTTCCTGCCGTTTGAACAGGCCGGCTTGGCGAATAATCATGCTTTTGGCGGACTCGGGCTCGGTCTCTCGATCACCAAAGCCATCGTCGAAATGCACGTCGGTCAGATTTCGGTGCACAGCGCCGGGGGCGGCAAAGGCACCACCTTTCGCGTCGAGCTGCCGACCATCGCGACCCGCCGCGACTCCGACCAAAGCACACCACTCTTCCCCCACAGAAGCGGGGTGCGGCAGGCAGACGCAACGCCTCTGCGCTTGCTCATTGTGGAGGATCACGAGGCAACCCTCAGCGTTCTCACACGGCTGCTCGTCCGCGCTGGCCACTCGGTGATGAGTGCAAGCAGCGTAACTACGGCCCTCGAGGCCGCCCGCGGTGCGACCTTCGATCTTGTCCTCAGCGACATTGGCCTCCCGGATGGCAGCGGCCTCACCTTGATGCAGGAACTCCGCGACCGCTATGGATTGCGCGGGATCGCTCTTACGGGCTACGGCCAGGAAGAAGATCAGCGCCGCTCCCACGAAGCTGGCTTCGTTGCACATCTCACCAAACCGATCGAAATCGACCAACTTCGCCAAGCCCTCGCGGAATTCGCAACTCACAGGAGTGGGCATGCTGACGACTCGCAGCTTTCTTAAATGACGATCACCTTGACCCCAATCGGGCACGTAGTCAGCCCCCGCGACGATACCAGCGATGATCTCTGGGGAGACGTTGAAGCGCGTATCGAGCTTTTGTCAGATTTCTCCGCGGAAGCATTCGCCGGAATCGAAGCGTTCTCCCACGTCGAAGTGCTCTTCTACTTTGACCGCGTGGCGAATGACCGCATCGAGCGTGGCGCTCGCCATCCTCGCGGCAATACCGCCTGGCCGCTGGTCGGAATCTTTGCGCAACGCGGCAAGAACCGCCCGAACCGACTTGGCATATCTGTCGCAAGCCTCGTCAGTCGACACGAGCGACACCTTATCGTGCGCGGCCTCGATGCCATCAACGGCACACCGGTTCTCGACATCAAACCAGTGATGAAGGAATTCCTGCCAGCAGGAGAGATTCGCCAGCCTGCCTGGTCACATGAAGTGATGAGCCGTTATTGGCGCTAACAGCAGTCCTAAGGTACCAAGGTGGGCTCCGGCTACCGAAGTTACTGGAAGCTTCGACCTGGTTTGGGCCGAAACTTCGCGGCTACGTGCCCGATTGCGCCCTTAGCGGAAGACCTCGGGCTACGGTGGGGCAAGCGACTTGAAGATCGAGGCGGGTTTGTTCGCCCCAGCTCGCGACCAGACCAGACCTGGCGCGAAGGGCGGCACGGCTGCTTTCGCCTTGGAAGATCGGCCGGCCATCAACTGAAAGATCGGCAATACGGGGTGACCGGTTTCCTTATCTTTTTCGTAGGTGGCGCCTTCCTGCTCGATCAGCAGGTGCGCGCAGAAGAAGCCGCCGGGCTGTTCACCGAGCAGCACTTCCATCTCATACTGCTTGCCCACCTCCACGCTGATCGTTTTCCCCTTGATGGAGCCGAATCCCTGGTAAAAGTCCTGCCGTCCACCCTCCAGGTATTTGTAAACATACTTTTCGTCACGAGGTGCATTGCCGACCCCATTACACCCGGCACTAAGCACCACATCGCCGCCAAACCTAACCTCGAGGATATCATCGGCAAAACCTACGAAACGGAACTTCCCAGTCGCAGGTGCGGTGGCGCGGCCTTTGTAGTGAATCACCCACATCTTCGGCTCCACCTTGTTCGGCCCGCGATCGAGATCGAATGCCTTGGGCCCTTCCTCCGCCGCCATATCTGGAATAAAAAACTGCGTCGTATAGAGCGGCTTCGGCGCTTTGAAGTAAGAAGCAAAGACCTGTTCGCTCCAGCCTTTGTTAATAAACTCTTTTACGATCTCTCCGTATTTACCTGGGGTCATCCCGGTCGGCTTGTTGTCGGCAGATTGTTTTAGATCGTATAGATAACCTGTCAGCGCCTCCACGCCGCTTCCCTTCTTGCCACGGAAGCCAAAGAAGGGAATCGAGCCACCGCCGCCGCCCATGCCGCCGCCCATTCCACCTCCACCTGGTCCCAAGCCGATCCCGGTACCGCCCATCCCCGCCATCTTTCCTGGCGTGACGTCGGTCACCGCCGAGATCGTCGGCATATCGGGAAGCGAGACTTTGGCCAAACCTGTCGTGGTGATCCGCTTCGCCTGAGCCGGCGCACTCATGGTATTCTTTTTCTTGGCCATCGACACCTTGTGCTCGATCGCACGCGTGCTCGCGTTGGTCGCTGGCGGACCACCGGAAAAGGTCATCTTCCGCTTCGCCTGGATCTGTTGCACCACGAAGTAGGTCGCACCGGCGCCGAAGAGCAAATGCACGATAATGCTCACGAGCAGAAATTTGCTGGCGAGCAGCTTCTGCCAAAGAGGGATGCGCGGCTTGGGGGCGCTGGTGGAATCTAAGTCGCTCATTCTTCTTCGCTCACGGTGAAAGTCACATTGGTGATCCCGGCTACGGCGAGCGCGTTTAACACATCGATGGTCCGGCTATAGCGTGCTTTTGGTTCGCTTACGACAGTGACCAAAGTTGGCGCCTTGGCCTCGTCTCCCGCCTTCTTCAGCCTCATTAGCGTTCCCTTAAGCGCGGTCAATTCCTTGCTCACCGGCGTGTCCATCGGCTCTTCGTTGAGCATCACTTCGCCTGCTTCGGTGATGGTAATCACCTGCTCATCCACGAAGTCTGTTGCGCCAGAGGTCTCGGCAGAGCCCGGCAGCTGGGTGTTTAGCTCCTTCTCCACCTTCACCGCTCCAGCCATGACCATGAAAAAAAGCATGATCACGAACAC